>CAYSUN010000005.1:0-40657 GCA_964434235.1 uncultured Gammaproteobacteria bacterium
TTTGAGCCGGAAAGATAGAAACCACCAGCTGTATAGCTGGTGGTTTTCATTAGGAAAGTGTGTTAAATTGTCTAAAATTAGTTATTGCTATTGACAAAAATAAAAAAATATGATATAATTCTGAGTATATTTGAAAACACAAACTGGAGGATCTTCATGAAGAATCCGTTTTTTTTGAAAGTTGGACAGTACAAGGGTAAGTCTATTGAACAGTTAGTTTTTGATGCGATGGACAATCCTAGAGCAAAATTGAAATCTTTGGACTTTTTGGTTGGTTTGACCAAATCAAGCCATCCTGGAGTTTCAGCTCGAGCCAAGGAAGTTCTAGATCGAGCTGGCAAACTTCGGATAGTCGGAGTTTGTTCTGATTGTGGAAAACGCGCCAAGTTCATTTCCGTGAAATGGGGAAATGATGGCGTAGCGTTTGATGGTCTTCGGTGTGAGGGCTGTCAACGGAGTAATCATCCTGGTTACTCAAGTTTTCCACTTTCTATTTACTCGTTACGGTATTTTAGCCGTGGCACGGACAAGCGGCAGTTCATGAGTGAACTGCGACAAGCTTGTGGTTTACCTGCCTTTGGGTGGGTAGATCCATACCAAGCGCTTCGCGCTCTTGGTGTGCCCATTCTTTTGTAAACATTTAACTGAACCGCTCCGACGCAACGTCGGAGCGGATTTCTTTTTTAAATTTAAAAAAAATGCTATAATAAATCTAAGAAAATGATTGTTTTAATCCTAAATAAAAAATCATAATTCTTAATTCATTATTCATTTTTCAAATAAAAATATGAAGAAAGTATTTGTAAGTTTTTTTTGTATTGCTTTTGTTTTTGGCTTTGCTTCGTCCAGTTTGGCCACAACTTCTACTAGTTATCAAGAAACACAAATTGAACCAATTGAATCTGATCAGTGGAATCCGAAAATTGATTTACCAAATGTAGCTTGGCTTGGTTGGCAAGAAGATGCTGATCATGAATACGTTGCTGGTGGGGGAATTGATAGTCAAAATAAAACAGATGTTTATTTGAAAAATATTAACGAAGACAAGACTATTAAACTTTCAAGTGCTAATTCAATTGCTAAGAAAGTTGAATTAACTGCTCAATACGTTTTTTGGTTGGACGCTGGAACAGTTGAACCTGGATTGCATAGTTATAATATTTTAACGAAAGAATTAAATTACGCTGTCAGTTTGCCAACTTATTCAGCTAATTCAGACTATGGTGGAGCATATTTATCAGCTTGGATGAACAGAGTAGTTTACACAATTCCTGGTATGCAGGGTGTTTACTATTATGATGCCAAGACAAAAGTAAACTCAAAAATTTCTAACGTTTTTGTTAATGGACTAGATTTTGAAAATGCAGTTGTTGTTTTTACTGATACAAATGTCAGCGGTGCCAGTGTTTATAAATATAATGTGGACACAAAACAAACAGAAATTTTGTCAGATGAAAGTAATCTGGCTGGACCATTTAGTGATAATATTACTTATGCCAACGGGCAAGTCGCTTGGTTAACAGGAAATTCAAAGCCAAGTATTTACCTTTATAATTTGCAATCAAAAACTGGTCAGGTTGTTAGTTTTGATGAAAAATATAGATATAATCCGCGGATAGGCAAAAACTTAATTGTTTGGAGTGAATCTGATGGCAATAGTTCATATCTTGGAATTTATAATTATCTTGAGCAAACTTTAAATTATTATGTGCCGAGCAAAGGTAATGTTTCTACTCCAGATACAGAAAAGACTTCAATCGTTTTTGTTGGTAGTCGGTCCAGTATTGCGAATGTTTATATGCTTGACACAGAAATTTTAGATTTGTCAGTGCCAGAAATTTTACCAGAGCCTGAAGTCGAACAAGTCCAAGCTTTTATGCCTGAGGGTTTAGAAGTTGGTGATTTGTTCAAAGGTAGTGGTAGTGCAGTTTATTATTTTGGAGCAGATTATAAACGTTATGTTTTCCCTAATTCTAAATGTTACTTTACTTGGTATGCAGATTTTTCTTCAGTCAAAAAAATTAGTGATAGCGATTTATCAGAAATTGAAATTGGTGGAAATGTAACGTATCGACCAGGTGTAAAAATGATTAAGGCAGAAACTTCAAATAAAGTTTACGCAGTTGATAAAAATGGTCAGCTTCGTTGGCTTAGTAATCAAGAAGTAGCTACAAATTTGTATGGTATAAATTGGAATCATTTTGTGGATGATGTGCCAGATGCTTTTTGGGTTAATTATACTGTTGGTGCTGATATTCTAAGTTCAAATGATTTTAATCTTGAGCTAGCTACAAGTTTATCAAGCAATATTAATGTTGATAAAGGTTTATAATATATGGAATCTTTTGGTGAAGCTAAACAATCAAAACCGCAAACTGTTGATGATTTAATGGCCGAGTGGTACAGGTACAAAAAAAGTCCTTACTCTAGTGGTGTAGTAAAGGATCGTGTTGATAAAATTAAAAGTGATTATGATCATAATCTACATTTCTTTTTGAAACGGGGCCAAGAAATGATTGCTCATGATAATAAAATTGATTCAGTTGCTAGTTATTTAAAAAGCGCAAAAAGTCGTAGTTTATTGTTTTATTATGCTTTTACAGAGTGGCTAGAAGAAAAACGAAAACAAAATTCAATGGAATTTAGCTCAGAAGAAATTAAGTATAATGGCGTGGAAGATTGTTTGGAAGTTATTGAAAATTCAGATCGTGTAGAAAAGGCATTATGTTTGTTGGAAAATAAAAATTTTAATTTAGATTTAAGTGATAATAGTCAATTGAAAAATAATGTAATCCAAATAGTTGATGCTGTTCAACTTGCCGACAGTCAAACAAGAGATGGTTTTGCAAAGAAGCTTTCTGGCGAATTTGGAGAAATTTTTAAAGATGGTGAATATGTTAAGGAAGGTGAAGTCTGGGTTTTGGGTCAATATCATGATTTTTTAGAGGAATTTTTTCAAGAATATTTTTTTCGTTTGAAAATTACTCCAGCTGAATTTGAGTCCTTGGGGCAAGAAATTAAACGTCAATTATCTTGGCCAAAACCATTTCGGGATCATCTTTATGAAGTTTTAGAGGGTTTTGCCAAAAGTGATCAAGCAACAGACAATAAAGAAGAAACTTTTGCTCAACAAATATTACAAAGCGCTCATTGGACAGAACAAGATCGTGGTAATTTTTATTTATTTCAGGAGTTTTTTTCTTTGACTGGAGGATTTTTGGAGTTAGAAAGTGTTGACTTAGAACGATTTACACAAGTTGATCCAATGACTGAAATGGAAAATGCGCGTAGTGAGATTCTGCCTAATTTATTGAAGATTCAAGATAATGAAGATAAAATATTTGCTTGTTTAGAAGTGATTGACATAGGAATGGGCGATCTCGTATTGGCACATTTGTCCGAGTTGGATTTTTCTGAAAATGATGAGGTAGATCTTATGGCTTATATTGCTGAGCGTGATCCAGCATTAATATATGCTAATTTAGCACATATACCATTTATGGATTTTGAACAAGCTAGTTTGGATCGAATTTTAGATTTTTTAGCTTTAAATCCTGATTTATTTATTTACCATTATCACCAATTGCCAATTGCGGACAATCGAGAAAAAGAATTTGTGGAAAAGGCTATCTACGCTGAGCCGTTGACTGTTTTATTAAATTTATTGGAGCAAGGTCATAGTTCAGCTTTATTCTCAAAAATTCCAATTGATGAACTATTTAATTATTTGGAAAATGTTATTTACGGTGAAAAATATCAACCAGCTCAGATTTTTAATTTTTTACAAGGAGTTAAATTAAGCGGAGAGCCTAAATTGATTGAATTTGCTTCAGATTTAAAACAACGGGTTTTACAAGATTTAGCGAAGCCGTTAGTGGAAGATGTAGAGTTTACCAAAATGCATCAGCCAGATAGTGAGGAAGATGTGATTATTCAACAAGCTATAAAAACTTTGAGAGCACAAGGTGTGACTACTGGATTTCGTGATATTTTAGCTTTTGCTATGATTCGCGCAGGTGAAGACGGTGCTTACTTTGATGAATCTTATTTGTTTACGCGAGCTATTCGTAGAGGTTTAAAAATAAAAGATTCTGAATCATTGCCTGATTTTGATGATGATACTCGTTTGTCGGTTTTAAAAGAATTTGAAACTAGTAAATTTGCGTTTTTAGCAGATGATAATTGGGTTATAGAAAATAATTTGGATGGAGTCTTGTTTGAGCCACGAACCGAAAAAGAACGACAGCTTATGGTTGATGTTATTTTAACAACGCATAGACGTAAACCTAAATTGTTAAATTATTTACAAAAAAATATTAATCTTTTCTCATCTGAGCAAGCAGATAAATATATACGGGAGCTGATTGATGGAGATGTTGTTGGTTTTTTAGAATTTAATGATTATTCTATTATTCAAAATTTAGATTGGGGTGATGAATTAAAAGAATATGCTCAGAAAAAAGTTTTACAGATAAAACCAAGTTCGTTGGCTAATTATTTTTCTTTATTTAATTTAAATAATAACCGCCAACAACAGGAATTGATTAAAGAATACCAAGAGCAGGGAATAGTTCCCTTTACTCATTTTGCTGATCCTAGTCAAGCGATTGCTGTTTTGGGTCAGCGGATGTTTCATGGTATTAAATGGGCCGAATCTGATGATAAACTGGTCAATCAAGTTGAAAAAACGGTCCAGATTGCTCAAAATATTTCTCCAAGTTTGCGCCAACTATTGACTTCAATCAAGTGTAAAAATTTTACGGAAGAAATAGAACGATACTCAGTTGATAATTTAAAACTGCTGGATAGATTTTTTTCTGAAGAAAAAGAACTGTTTGATCAAATGTTTTTAAGTAAATCAGGGTTGAAATATGATTTTTCTTGTTTTAAATATTTGCAGGAAAAAGATTTTTCTAAATTTGTGGCTGGTTTAATGGTATTAAAAGATGAAACTTATAAAGAAAAACAAAAGAAAAGAGTCCAGGCTGTTTCTCAGAAAAAAGTTAATTTTCAGACCCATGGTGAATTATTAATTTTATCTTTTTCTGCAAGAAATATTTTGGTCGCAATGAGCGTAAAATTAAATTTGTCTTTGGGCGAAATAATCGGAGCAATTGCCAAGAGTGAGATAGAGTTGTCAGATCCTGCTGAAAAGGTTGGATTGATCACTGATTCTTTTATTCAGCTAGTTGAAGTTGTTGGTGATGTTCAGAAAACTTTTGATTTTATTGAAGAATCAAAAGAACAAATTTCAAAAATATATGAAAATTTAGGTGATGAGCGTGGATCTTATTTTCTCTTTAGATTGTTAGAGTTTTTCTGGAAACTGTCACCACAAGACCGAGAGGCTTTTTCTCATTTAGACTTGCGTAAGTTAGCTTCGGGTTATGGTTACAAAGAGGTTTTTCAGCATTTGACTCAGTTGTGTGATGGCAATGACGAGTCCTTGATTAAATTTTCTCAAAAAGAAGATTTAAAAATTTACAAAAAGTTTACTTCAAAATTTGGACTTTTGGAGGAATCGGAATTTTTAACTGAATTTTATAAAGTTGCTCAAGGCGAAGAGTTATCTGATTATCATAGAGTTTTAGGGATTGTTGATTCTGGACCAAAAGGAATAGATCAGTTTGTTAAAGCTTATGAAAAAATTAAAGATAGAATTATTAACAATCCGGAGTTTGATTTAACTGAGGCAGAATTAGATAATCCTTTGCTTGCTCGTTTTATTTCTGTGATTTTACATTTTGATGATAGTGATTGGGCTCAAGATATCAATTTGGTGCAATATATTAAAGAAATAAAAAAAGCTCAAAAAGAAGGCAAAGTTGGACCATTGCCAGATGGTTATACTCAAGAAATTTTGCAAGTCAAAAAAGTTGATAAGTCACAGCAAAATCAGACCGGTGTTAGCGGAGGAGCGGTAGATAGATTTTGTACTTTGGCAGACTCTGTTGAAACGGGTGTTTTGCTCAGTGTTAATAACGAAAGAGTGGTAGATATAGCTAGCAAAATTATCCAATCTATTCTTTTTAGGAAAAATAATTTAATTTCCGACTCGGAAAATATTGAGTTTAATGATGAGTTAAGTTCAGAGAAAATTGCCAAGATGCAATTACGAATTAACGAGCAAATAGTGATGTTGGACGGATTGATTCAACAATTGCAGTCAGCAACTTCACGTAAAAATTTATTGAAGATTTTGCTTAAATTTGAATCGGTCAATAATATCAGTCAAGAAAATAGTTATACTTCGCCTTATATCCGCCAATTAGTTTTTGCCATTGGACAGAGCAAGTTTCCAGATCATATGGCAGTAGGGGAATCTTTGGTTTATGTTAGCAAACCGAAAAAAGAGGAGGTAGAGCAGTTGGTTGAATTTATGAAAAATAATTTAGCTCAGCATATAATCCCAAGTTTGAATTTATCAGAAGTTGAACAAAAGCATCTAAAAAAAGTTTTAAATACAGATGCTTTGGAACAAGATCTCGGTCGTTTGAACGAATTGTTAAGCGATAAAACAAAAAAAATTCAATGTATACCAAATAGATCAATTTTGGCTGAGTTTAGTGGGTATTATGGCGATGCTTGTTGGACTTCGCAAAGTAATATTATGCAGAATAATCCTAATATGGTTGGAATAACTTTTGTTCTTAATCCTGAAACTGCAAAGGCGAAGATTATTGGAAGTTGTTTGTTAATTGAAACAACGGTCAATGGAGAAAAAGTAATAATTGTTCGTGGTTTGGATCCTCGACAAAACGAAATTTCCAAGGTAAGTGCTTCGAGTTTTGTGGACGAATTTTTGTCTTATGTAGAAAAAATTTGTCGAGCGCGTGGAATAAAAAAAATCTTAATTCCGTTTGATGAGACAGGTGCAACCACTAATAGGCCAGCCATTGAAAGTGTTTACGAACAAATGAAAGAAGCTAATGATTTTGAAAAAGTAAACTTAGATGAGAAAATAGATTTTAATAGTCACGATATTACTAACAGTTGTTATGTTGTTCGTGAAATTAAATAAATATATTTAAGTAATAAGCTCGTCCTGAAAAGAAAAAATTTTGATTCAGGGATAGGATAATATTATGCTTTGGTTTTGGCTTGTTATAGTTTCACAATTTGCAAATGCTGGTGCTCAGCTTTTAGATAAAGTTTTGCTAACCAAAAGTTTTCCTCGGCCAGCAGTTTTAACTTTTTGGACTGCAGTCGCTAACTTGCTCGGTGTAGTTTTTGTGTTTTGGGATTTTATTTTATTCCCAGGTTGGTATTTATTAATAGTAGCTATTTTGTCTGGAGTTGCATTTACTGTTGCTTTGCAATTTTTGTATATGGGTTTGAAGCGGGGAGAAGCTTCACATATTGCTCCTTTGGTCGGGGCGATGGTGCCAGTTGTCAGTTTTATAATTTCATATTATTGGTTGGCCGAAAGATTAACTTTTAATCAAGGTGTAGCAGTCGGTTTATTAGTGGCTGGTTCGCTTTTGATTTCATTTGAAACAAGTAGAAAAAATTCTGGGATTCATATTGGGATGCTTTATGCAGTTATAGCTGGTTCGTTGTTTGCCTTATCTTATGTTATGTCGCGTGTAGTTTACCTTGAGTCAACTTTTTCGACTGGTTTTGCTTGGGCTAGGTTGGGTTCATTTTTGGCTGCTTTACCTTTGCTTTTTAATAAACAAGTTCGTAATTTAATTTTTGCTAAAACTGAAAAACAAAAAAATAAAAATCATAAAGCTTATTTGCTATTAAGTGTAAATAAAGGTTTGGCTGCTTTATATTTTCTGGGCATGAATTATGCAATGTCTTTGGCCAGTGCTACAATAGTAAATGCTTTGGCTGGTTTACAGTATGCAGTATTATTTGTTTTGGTTTATTTCTTTAGCAAAAAGATTCCTAAATTTTTTAATGAATATTTCACTAAACAAGAAATTTTTCAGCAAGTTTTAGCGATTGTAATTATTGTCGTTGGCCTTGTCTTTATTGTTTTATAAATATGCAAAAAGAAAATTCTAATAAATTTGCCATTAAGGTTGTTTGGACTTTGGTTTTAATTTGTGTGATAGTTGGTCTTGGTGTTGGTCTATTTTTTGCTAGTTTTGAAAAAGAAGATTTTCAGCTTGGAGTGCATTTCTCTCCAGAGTATGCTCAGTATTTGGGCTTGAATTGGCAAGAGGCTTATATTGCTATTTTGGACGATTTACATGTAAAAAATATTCGTTTAGCAGTACCTTGGGATAATGTTGAACCGGAAAAAGATTTTTATACTTTTGGTCCAGTGGATTGGCAAATTGAGGAAGCTCAAAAAAGAGGAGTAAATGTTATCTTGACGATTGGACGGCGAACTCCTCGTTGGCCAGAGTGTCATGATCCTTTGTGGATAAAAAATGCAACTGATCAGTTTGTCCAAGAACAGCAATTCGAGATGCTTAAAACAGTTGTTGACCGTTATAAAGTGTATGATAACATTGTTATGTGGCAAGTTGAAAATGAACCAATGTTAAATGCTTTTGGTGATTGTCCTCCAGCTGATTTGAATTTATTGCAACAAGAAATTTCTTTTGTGAAAACTCTTGATGTTCGCCCAATTTTAATTACCGATAGTGGGGAATTAGGTTTTTGGTTAGTGGCTGCTAATGTGGGTGATTATTTTGGAACAACAATGTATCGAGTTACACATAATCGTTGGCTTGGTTATTCTTTTTATTATTTACCACCGATTTTTTATAATCTAAAGGCACGATTGGTTGGACAAAACCCAAATCAAGTTTATGTTTCTGAGTTGCAAGCTGAGCCTTGGGTTCCGCAAGGAATTTTAGAAACTTCAATTGCAGATCAGAAAATTTCTATGGATGCTGAAAGATTACAAAATCATGTTCAGTTTGCTCGCCAAACAGGATTTGCTGGAGCTTATTTATGGGGTGCGGAATGGTGGTATTGGCTGAGAATGGTTAAGGGTGATAATTCACTTTGGGATGAAGCAAGAAAAATTTTCAATAAATAAATTTTAATAAATTATATTTGTTTTATTAGTTTGATATGGGAAAGTATACGTTTTTTTTAGACAACATTCCGCCGAGAAAATTGGGGAAAATAGTTGTAATCATTGTTGGCACATTGTTTTTGTTGTTTATAATTGTTATGCTTATCATGGGTGTGCAACCAATTCAAGATCAATTAAAAAATAAAAATAAATTAAATACTCCAACACAAGAATTATCTTTGTGATACTTATTATCAATATGCCCAAAAAAAAAGTTATAAGTTTAATGTTGTTATTTTCTTTTTTGATTTTAATTAATGGGGCAAGTGCTCAAAGTAATGATGATCCGTTTTTACCAAAGTCGCAGGATTATTTAGAGAATGAATTAAAAATTATTGAGCCAGGTGTTTTGCCAACTTCTTTTTGGTATTGGGCAGATGTTTTTACAGAAGAAATTCGTTACGTATTTACTATGACCAAGAAAAGTAAAGGTGATTTTTTGATTGAAGTATCAGAAGAACGTTTAGCTGAAATGCAAGTTTTAAGTGAACAAGGAATTAATAAATATGCTGAACGATTAGTTACTAAACATGAAGAAGCAATTAAACATGCAACAGAATTATACAAGCAAGCTAAAATTGTTGGCTGGGAAAAATTACAACAAGGACAAACAGATTTAGAAAGAAATATATTGCTTAATGAAGCAAAAGTGAAAGTTAGAGCCAAGGATGCACCAGCTCAATATGAAAAGGGGAGAGACACAGCAATTGGAGCTGTTGGTCAATGGTTTGGGCAAGTTTTAAGTCATTTGAATTGGAAAAGAAGTGAAATAAAACAGCAACGAGCTTCAGTTTTAGGTGAAGAATAAAGAAGTACGAATTACCTGTTTACCGGTTTACATGCCGGAGATATGCAGGCAGGCAAACATATACGAAAATACAAACAATGCAAAATAGGAACAAAATGAAGAAATATTGCTTTTTCCCTGCTTTAGCAGGATAGGGCAATATGGAACTCTGAATATATAAAAACACTTTATGTAATTAAGGTGTTTTTATTTTGATAATGGTATTATTAGTGTAATTTTAGAGTAATTATTCTAGGTTCTGTGCTCTATGACCTATGTTTGGATTGACAAAATTATTAAAATATGATATGCTTATAAGTATTTACAATGGCGTTGCTTCCCCAACAAGTGTCCTGGTGGACAGCCTGCAACGGTCGGGAAGACTACGGTTTGGGTTCGATTCCCTTCGACGCCACTAATTTGACTTTTGTAAAAACTATTAGAACAAAAAAGGACGGTGAAGAATGAAAAGACAGCAGGGTACGATGATTTCTGATACTCAGTTTGAGGAAGAGATGCTCAAAGAAGGATGGATGGTGCATCCGGGGAAACGACTTTGTGAGATTCAAGGTTTGGGGGAAGATTTTTACCCACAATCTCTCGTGGTTGTTGGGTATTACTGGGAAAATGGCCAGTTGGCGATTATAACTCCCAGCGTGAAGTTTTTGATGTCGACAATCAGGTTTCAGCGGGTTTGCGACTACAAAATTGTAGTATTTGAAACCTACATGAGCCGTGAACAGAGAAAAGGCGCGGATGGTGGTGGTTGGCACTATGTGCCGAGACAGCGGGTTTGCTGTCAGTTTGTGAATGAAAAGATTGCCAACTGTCGCTGATCCGCAGGATGCTTATTTGGAGATCGACGGTCACGTTGTGACCAACTGAATAGGTCTCCCACAACCAAGGAGGTTTGTACCATGTACGAACCTCTTTTGCTTTTTAAAAATATAGGCAATAAAGCCATTTTTTGTTTTATTACATAAATTTGCTATAATTAAATCAAATTAACTGGGTGATTATGATAGATATGACAATTAAGTTTTTAGCTAATTAGTTTTCTAGCTTCTTAGTTACGCTTAATTAATACTAAAACATATAAACACTTGATCTCCGACGTAAAGTACGGAGTCCGTATAGCCTATGGCTCATCGGACATTAAAACACTTAATCACTAAAACAAGAAATCAATAAAACATAAAAACAAGAAAACAAGGAAAAGAAGGATTCAAGTAACGATTAACAAGAAAAATTTAATACATATTACTTAATACTTATTACTTAATACTTTTTCTTTACTTTTTACTTTTAACTTTTAATTTTTTTATTTTTCACTCACTTAATACTTATTACTTAATACTTTTATTTATTTTTACCTCTTATGTATAAAAAAATTACTTTCCCTAATAAAACTCGTTTGATTTTGATCCCAGATAAACATACCAAGGCTACGACTGTACTTTTTTTATTTGGTGTTGGGTCTAGATATGAAACCAAAGAAATTAATGGAGCCTCGCATTTTATTGAGCATCTAATGTTTAAAGGCACAAAAAAGCGCCCAACTACTTTGGATATTTCTAAAGCTCTAGATAGTGTTGGCGCAGAATTCAACGCCATGACTTCAAAAGATTATACTGGCTATTACGTTAAAATTGATGAAGCAAAACAAGAATTAGCTGTGGATGTTTTAACTGATATGATTTTGAATTCCAAATTTGAGTCAGCTGAAATTAACAAAGAACGTGGAGTTGTTATTGAGGAAATAAATATGTATCAAGATAATCCGTTAATGGCGATTGAAGGTGTTTTGGAGGGCTTAGTCTTTAAGGGCAATACTCTTGGTTGGGAAATTGCTGGACCAGTTGCGACAATTCGCAAAGTAACTAGACAACAATTGCTTGATTATAAAAATAAATTTTATCGACCAGATAATGTGGTTATTGTTGTGGCTGGTAATTTTAATTCGAAAATTGATAAGTTAATTAAAAATAAATTTGTAGATAAAATTGGTGATGAACAATTAGGAACTAATCTTCAATTCAAAAAATTTCAATCAATCCAAAAACAACCGCAAATAAAAGTTCAGTATAAAAACACTAAGCAAGTTCAGCTGGCTATTGGTTTTCCAGCTTTTGGTTATGAAGATGAAAGAACTTATGCTTTGCATTTGCTCAGCGTTATACTTGGTGGCAATATGAGTTCACGTTTGTTTATTTCTGTTCGTGAGAGAAGAGGACTTTGCTATTTTGTACGTTGTTACCCAAGTTTTTACCAAGATACCGGCAATATGTACATTCAATCTGGTTTAGATATTTCTCGTTTAGACGAGGCGACAAAAGTGATTCTTTCTGAGTTGAAAAAGATTAAACAAAAAGGTGTAACTGCCAAAGAGTTAAAAGATGCTAAAGAGTATTTGCGAGGGAAAATTGTTCTTGCCTTGGAAGATTCTTCAAGTTTGGCTGAATATTATGCTAAACAAGAGCTTTTGGTTGGCCAGAGTATGACGCCAGAAGAAAAGTTCAAAAAATATGAAAAAGTTAGTTTAGCTGATATCCAAGCTGTGGCAAAACAAATTTTTGTAAAAGAAAAATTAAGCATGGCTTTAATCGGACCGTTTAAATCGAGTGATAAATTTTATCAGCAAATTAATCTTTAGTTGTAAATTCTGAAAGTTTGTATAAAATATAAGGTTTATAATGAATATGGAATTTGAATCAATCGGCTTACAACCCATAGAAGAGAAAGACAAGATATATGATAATGAAAAGAAATTTCCAGACTTGGATGTGGATGTGCAAAAAATTATTGATGATTTAGCACAAGAGAAAGGACAAATTCTTTCAGAGGAAGAATCTGTAAGTTTAGTTTCGCAAGTTAATGATTTAATGATTCAATCTGGTTTATGGCGGAAAGAATCGGTTAGAGTATTTGCTACGCCAGAATCTATTCAACTTTTAGATGCAGTGCTTAAACATATTGTCGATAGAATAAAAAAAGAAACTGATGTTGAAAAAGAACTTCAGGGAGTAGTTGAATTAGATGGCTTGGTTAACTTTCGTGACTACATAGGCAATATGCCTAGAGTGCGAACAAAAAAGGATAATAAAAGTAGTCGCAATGCTGGTGAGTATTCATATTTTTTGGGTAAAGCTAAAGTAAATTTATCTCCGGAATCAGATAATCCTTTTAATGTTATATCTGCACTAGCTAGAAAGGGAAGTATGCGGGATTTTTCAGTTCTGTTTCATGAATTAATTCATAGTAAACAAAGAAATAAAAGTAAAAATATTTTTAGACAGTTGGAGTTATTAAGTTTCTTTATTGCTACGGGAGTAAGTGAAGCTTTTGAGGTTCCAGCAACTTTTGAATATGGTGTAGTTGCTTACGCGTTGATAGCTAGTTGGCGAGTTTATAAAACAGAAAAGGTAAAAAAACCACTTAAAGAAATGCATGCTTATCAATCTGCTGAACAAACATTTGGTAGTGATGACAGTTTAGACAGTTCTATTGGAATTGCTGAAACACTTCGAGCGGAGTACGGTCTAAAATCCAAAAAGGATATAGATAGGATAATTACAGCTTCTCAGCAATTGAATCAATTAAAGACTCTCGGTTTTTCTCATGAGGAAATTGGTAAGTTAATTCAAGTCGCTAAATGGGATAATAAAAAAGTTCAATATGATACTTTGCAATCAGCGATTGATATGAAAAAGATTGAGCGGGGTCTTGAGGATGAAGATTTAGATACATTGGCAGATATTAATAGAATTAAAAGAAAAACCACAAAGCTTAGAATGCAAAGAATAGCACAGGAAGAGGTGAAAAGGTTAGTCGGTTTATTGGGAAAATACGTTAACGAAAAGGAATTACAAAAATAAGAAATTAAACCATATTTTTTATGCCAGAAAAATTCACAAAACCTGAACAACCAGAAGAAATAACTTTTGAGCAACTTCAAGAATTTATAAACAGTCCTGAGTTGGATTTGCCAACAATGAGAAGAGATATTTCTGATTATTCGAACCTTTTATGGTTAGGCAGAAATTTGATGATTAGAAATAAAGAAAAAGTACCACAGTCTTATTGGTTAACTTTAAGAAAATTAATTTCTGAACGAAGTTCTAAAAGTTAGCTCATTATTCATTTTCATTCGTAACATTTGTAATTCGTAATATTTGTAGATTCGTAGCTAATTCGTAATTTGTAATACTCGTAATTCGTAATTTTTATTCATTATTTATAATTCTAATTTAAATATATGAAACAACTTCTCATCGGTAATTGGAAAATGGAACTTAATGAAAAACAAAGTTTGGAACTCGCTTTTCAAATGAAAAAAAGGTTGGCGAAGATAACCAATATTGAGATTGCTATTGCACCAAGTTTTGTTTATTTAAAAGAAATAAAAAATTTATTATCAAAATCTAATTTACAATTAGCTGGACAAACGGTAGCTTATGCAGAAAAAGGCAAATATACTGGGGAAGTCTCAGCTTCAACGTTGAAAGAAGTTGGTTGCAATTATGTAATAGTTGGACACTCAGAACGACGACACAAAATGGGCGAAACAGATGAAATGATAAATAGAAAAATAAATCAAGTTTTAGCTCAAGGTATGATTCCTGTTTTGTGTATTGGGGAAACTTTTGAAGAAAAAAAACAAGGCCAAACTGACAGCGTTTTGGTTCGGCAATTACAAAAAGCTTTGACCAAGGTTGATCATTTGCCAGAAAAAGAAATTGTAATTGCTTATGAACCAGTTTGGGCAATAGGAACAGGTCAGTTTATGCAAGCAGAGGAATTAGACTCATTTCAAAGATTAGTTAAACGAACGATTGCTAGTTTGTATTCAGAAAAATTTTATCAAGAAAAAGTTCGATTTCTTTATGGTGGAAGTGTCAACAGTATTATTGCTAAAGATTTCTGGATTTCTGAGCAGGTCAATGGTTTGCTTGTCGGTGGTGCGAGTTTGGATATTGAAGAGTTTTATAATATCGCATTGCAAGCAGAGTAAAGAATATAGATAAAATTTTTGATAAACGTGATTAATTATGTGATACAACATGATAGAAAAACATGTAAATAATAAGTATGTATATTCAGATTTGTCAGCAAAAATAATTGGTGTAGCGTTTGATGTTTTTAATGAGATTGGTGCTGGGTATAGTGAAAAAACATATCAAAGAGCAATGATAGAAGGATTTAAGGAAGAGGGTTTGGGGTATTTGGAAGAGGTGCCAGGAGAGATTATTTATAGAAAGAAAAAGGTTGGACTTCGAAGATATGATTTAATTGTGGCGGATAAGGTTTTAGTAGAGTTGAAAGTTGGAAATAGAATCGCTAGAGCGGATTTTAAGCAAATATATGAATATTTAAACATTTCAAAATTAAAATTAGGATTGATTATCTTGTTTACAAGTAAAGATGTTCGAATTAGACGAATTCCCAATGTGAAACAATTTGTGTAACATCACGTTGTAATCATGTATGGTTTAATATCATGTAGATGACATCATGTTGTAATCAAGTATATCAAGTATTTTATGTTAGTACATATAAAAAAAATAGTGAACGATGCTGAAAAAGGTGGTTATGCAGTTGGTGCTTTTAATGTTAATAATTTGGAAATTTTGCAAGCTGTTTTACAAGCTGCAGAAAAATTGAAATCGCCAGTAATTATTCAAACTACTGAAGGGGCAATTGAATATGCTGGACATGAAGAATTAACAGCTTTGGTTAAAGCCTCAGCTCAAGATTTGAAAATTCCAGTTGCTTTGCATCTTGATCATGGACACAGTTTTGACGTAATAAAAAAATGTATCAAGCTTGGCTATTCATCAGTTATGATCGATTCTTCAGACAAAGGTTACGATGAAAATATTAAAAATGTAAAAAAAGTAGTTGAATATGCTCATCAGCGCAAGGTTTGGGTTCAAGCAGAGCTTGGTCGGTTAGAAGGTTCAGAGGATTGGCTAAAGGTTGGGAAAAACAAGGCTTTTTTGACTGAACCGCCAGAGGCTTTGGATTTTGTAAGAAAAACCAAAGTAGATACTTTTGCTCCTGCCATAGGTAATTACCATGGAGTTCAAAAAATTGTAAGCAAAAAGGTATTACGTTTAGACTTGAATAGATTAGAAAAAATTGATAAACTGGTGAAGGTTCCATTGGTCCTTCATGGTGCTTCTGGATTTTCCGATTATCAAATCAAACAAGCAGTTAAGCGTGGTGTGCGAGTTATAAATATTGACAGTGAACTTCGTGTTTCATTTACTCGGGCAGAGAGAAAATTTTTACAAGAAAATACAAATGTATACGATCCAAGAAAAATTTTATCACCAGCTATTTTGGCCATGCAAAAGACTGTAGAAAAGAAAATCAAAGTTTTCGGTTCACAAAATAAAGCTTAAATGTAAAATTTATTCAAGAATAGACATTTACGAAATACGAACATATACGAAAATATGAACTTAGAATAATTAGCTTATTCGTATGTTCGTAATTTTTCGTAGTTCGTACCTACAATTATGCTATTAAATATACTTTTAATTTCGGTTATCGCTATATCTATTGGAGTTATTGTTTTTATTTTTATTAAAAAAATTCCTAAATTAAAAACTTTAGACGTGGATTCTTTACCAGAAGCTCAAGTAGCTAAAGTTCGGGATAAAATTTTACTTGAAAGAATGAAACGGCAAACAACTAGAAGTCGAGAGGCAATCAAACGACAAGCCACGCCAATCTTTTCAATTGTAAAAAAGTTTTTCAAAAAAATGGTTGGTAAAATATACGATTTGGAAAAAAAATACCAAAAAGAAGCAACTGAAAAAAATAAATTAACCCCGAGCGAACTTAGCGGTAAAGTCAGCGGTCTTTTTAAACTGGCTGAAGATTTAGAAAAAGAAGAAAAAATGAATGAAGCTGAAAAAGCCTATATTGAAATAGTTAGTATTGATTCAAAAAACAAAAAAGCTTATCAAGGTTTGTTTGATATATACTTAGACACCAAAGAATATAAACAAGCTTTGCAAACCGCCCAATTCATTTTGAGATTAACCCAAAAAGAAACTAAACAAGTAGAGAAAAAAGATGAAGCTGATAATATTACCTTTGCTATTTCAAATGCGCCGGAATTAGCTTCAGCTTATATGGATATTGGTGAGGTTCATAGAAAAATGGAAAAAAATGAAATTGCATTGATAAATTTTCAAAAAGCTTTGGAGGTTGAGCCGAATAATCCTAGAAATCTTGCTGAAACTATAGATATCTGTATAATATTGAAACATAAGTCATTGGCAATTGATTGTTTGAAAAAATTAGAAGAAGTTAATCAAGATAATCAAAAGTTAGGGGAGTATAGAGATAAAATAAGTAAATTATAAATTATATATGGTCATAGAAAATCCACAGGAACAATTTTGCCAAATGGCTTTGCAAAAAGCTAAGCAAGAAGATTCGTGGTTTGAAATTGCGGCCATGAGACCATTTTACAATTTTGAACTTTCTGAAGCAGAAGAAAAAAAAGTTGGTCAGTCTGCTCAAGTCTTGAATCATTTAACTGCTTTATTTAATATTCCAGTTTTTGCTGATCATCAAATCACTGTAGACAAAGCAGTTGCTTACATTAAGAATGCAAGATTGGAATTAAGTAAAGCTCAAAATTCAGAAAATAAACAGGATTTAGAAAAAGTTGAATTAGCTATAATTGCTTTAAGTAATATTTTTGGACTAGTAACAGAAAATTATGGTGTTGGTAATGTTTTGCAAAACCTAGCAGATAATGATGATTTATCAAAAAGTACAATTGATAGTTATATAAAAAAAATTGAAAATTCATTTTTGCCAGAAATTTACCAGAAAGGTTTGGCTTTTATTGAATCAAAAAAGCGATCATAATTTATTGTTTTTATGCCGTCTTAGCTTCCGCCTTCGCTAAAGCTTCGGCGGATACGCAGTAGTAGAGCACTTATGCCGTCTTAGCTCAGTGGTAGAGCACTTCCATGGTAAGGAAGGGGTCTGGAGTTCAATCCTCCAAGACGGCTCCATGCACCAGTTGCCAACATTCTTGACTGCCGGTGCATGGCACTCCGCCTTTCGCGAAAGGCGGGGGTAAGTCTTTATTTAGAAAACTCAAATTACTTGAGTTTTTTGTTTTGTTGAAAGGGTGAATTGTTTTTTTATTGTTTATTTGTCTAAAATTAAATAAATTATTCTTAAAATAGATTTTATTGTTTAACTGTATTGACAAATTATAATTTGTATGCTATAATACTCAGTTGTTAAATTTAACTTTAACTTCCAGCAAGACAGCCTAGCTGGCAAGGGGGAAAACATGTGTGATTAGTAAAAACGTGGCCGACCAAAACTTGGTGAACCAAGTGGCGGAGGCACCTCCTTGGTCCTGACAACGGTGTCAGGACCAGGAGGGAATGCGTTTTGTCTAATCGAACGGCTGTGGGCAATTAACCCTTTTAATTTGAGGAGGAGGAAGCAAAGTGTTTGATTGATTAAGGCAAGACGAGATGATCTAATCTTGCCTAGTCAAGAACGTGTAATTTATTGAGGACACGTTTTCGACTAAACCAGCGGGGCCTGAGCACATTGTGTTCGGGCCCCTTCTTTTACAGAAAAAAATTTGTTATAATTTCAATAATTAAACATTATAATATTATGTTAATAGAAAAAGAACTTCAGGCCATTGGCTTGTCGGACAAAGAAGCAAAAGTTTATTTGGCTGCTCTTGAGCTTGGCCAAGATTCAGTTCAAAATATTGCTAACAAATCTAAAGTAAATAGAGCAACAACTTATTCGATTTTAGAAAATCTAAAAATTAAAGGATTAATAAGTATAGTTGAAGAAGGTAAAAAAACTAATTATTCAGCGATTGCTCCAGATTATTTAAGTAATCAATTAGAATTAGAACAAAAAAAATTAGAAGAAATGCAAAAAAGATTAAAAAAGATTTTGCCAGAGCTGGCTTCTTTGCATAGCCGAAAGAAAAATAAACCCACAATAAAATATTTTGAAGGTAAACAAGGAATTCTTAGTTGCATAGAAGAGTTTTCAGCTGGTTTGAATGAAAGTGATGAAGTTGCTCGTATGGTTTATAATCGTGATAAATTAAATAAAGTTTTTACATTTGAAGAAATTGAGCATTACGCTAAGATTAGACTTGGGAAAAAAATAAGAACCAAAGTTATTTACAATGCGAGTCCTGAAAATGTTCTTCATGGAAGGCTTGGAACAAGAGTTTTGGTTTCTGAAAATAATTACAGTTTTGAAGATGATATTGCTGTGCATGGTGATTATATTCGATTAACAAATTTATCCCAACCGCTTTCTGCAATTTTGATAAAAGACAAAAGTTTGGCCAATACAATGAAAGTTATTTTTGACATGGCTTTTGAAACTGCTCTTAGAAATAGAGTTGATGATATAAAAAATAATAAAGAAGATTAGTTTGAAAGGCTCTGCTTGGCAGGGTCTTTTTGGTTGAACAAAGATAAGAAAGAAAATGTTTTTTGTTGTTAGTAAGTTTTTCTAGTTGATTGTTAAAATTTAGTAAAATTGCTATAATATTAATGAAAATGAAAAAGAAATTTATTTATAAAATAGTTAATTTATAACTAATAATATTTAGTTTATGTTTAATGAAGATGATCAAAAAAATTCTCTACCCGTAGACCCAGTTGTTCAAAGTCCAGTAGGTGAGGTTAGCCAAAGCCCAGAGATTGTACTAGAACCAAAAAAGAAAAATAAAGTCGGTTTGGTTATTCTGATAGTTGTTTTGGCCTTACTTATTTTAAGTGGAGCTGGTTTGGCTGCTTATTATTTCATGCAACCAAATTATGAGGAAATTTTGCAAGACGCACTAGAAAAAACAGCTTCAGCCAGTTCAAATCATTACAAAGCAGTTTTAACAGGAGTCGGTGATTATAGTCAAACTGAAAATAATAAGATTGAAGCCAGTTTTGTCCTTGATGCAGAAGGCGATGTTATTCAAGTTGATAATGAAAAGATCAATCTAACTAGCGATGTTAATTTGGTTAATTCTAAAGGCGACTATGCTTTTAATTTAGGTTTATCAATCAAAAATATAAATGATGTGCTTTTCATTAAGGTAAATCAAATTCCGGAAATTCCACTTTTGCCAGCGGATGCTTTAGCTGGAATAACTGAAAATTGGATAAAAATCGATGTAGCTGGTTTGAAAGAGCAGTATGGTTTGGATCAGATGATTGACGGATATTTAGAAAAAAATCCTGAATTAAAAGCATTGCAAGAAAAAGATGCTGAACAAAAAATTAAAATGCAAATAGCTTTGAAAAAATATATTTTTACTGATCAAGTTTTTACTTTTGGTGAGATAGAAACAATGGAAAATGGTGCTCAAAAAATGTATAAATATAATTTTGTTTTGAACGAAATGAATGTGCCAGCTTTTTTACAGCACATTGGTGAAGAAATTGAAGATCCGTTAACTGAAGAAGAACAAGCAGAAGTGATTAAAGCCTTGGATAATATACAGGATACTTCTTTGTCGGTTTTGGTCGGAGCTGAGGATCATTATATTTATGAGTCAGTAATTAAGATTACAATTACAAACAATGATGTAAAAGGAACTTTGAATTTACAAGTTAATCTTTCTGATTTTAATACGGTCAAAGAAATTGTGCCACCAGCAGACAGTTTGGATATCCAAGAGTTTATTGCTCAAATGATGCAACCTACGGTGAAAGCTGAAATGCCAGATTATGTTTTATCAGAAAAAGATCTTTTGAATTCCGATTCTGATGAAGATGGCTTAAGCGATTATGATGAAATGTACTATTTTAAATCTGATCCAGAAAACGCTGATACTGACGGTGATGGTTTTAGTGATGGGGATGAAGTTGATAATGGCTATTCACCATTAAAGGTTAATGAAAGAATTGAAAATTCAGCAATTTTTTTTCTAGCTTATCCAGCGGAAAAGTGTGGAGAGCCAAACCTAATTGTTACTGAATCTCCTGTCAAAGATTTTTTGCCTAGTATTTTTAATGACTTATTTTTGGCAAACAAGAAGGGGCAAGCTTTTGTAAGTTCCATTGATTTAGATGTTATGGCTAATAGTTATACACTAAAAGACAGTTATTTGATTTTAGACTTGAATAAACCTTTATCAGAAGATGAAGCTTGTGTAGCTAGTGCAGAAAAGCAGATAACTATGTTAGCATCAGCTTTTGAAGGTGTAGAATTCGTGTTAATTCAGGTTAATGGATCGCCAGAGAAGGTTTTATTAGTTACTCCTACGGCAAGTTTTAATTATTAAAATAAAATGAACATGGAAAAAAATTCGTTGATTAGGAAAATCTATTTGTATTTATTTACGATTATTGGTTTAGTTCTTTTGGTTATTGGTAGTGTGAATTTTATCAATATGGGACTTAAAGCTTGGGTTTTTACTCAGGCTGATGGTGAAACAAGTCTTTATAATGAAAAGCCAGTTGAAGTTCCTACTAATTTGAAGAAAGAAATAGTTGAAATCGATAATTCAAAAGATGATGTTCAAGTTACTTTAACCAAACAACAAGCCGATGATTTGCAGTATCTATTGCAAATGAATACAGAATGGCAAGCTAGAGAAAAGAACTTTGATCCAGTCGTAGCCAGAAGACATCGTGATGCAGCTCAAAATTTAGCGATGATTATTGTTGGTTTTCCTTTGTATTTATTTCATTGGTTGCTGATCAAAAAAGAAACTAAAGTCTAATATGCATAAATTGCTAAAGGAACATTTTTTTACAAAAGAATTTGTTAAATATGTTTTTGTCGGTGGCTTTGGAGCGATTATTGATTTTACAGTATTTATATTACTTATTTCTTTTAGTAACCCAATAATGATTTCTCAATGGTTGGCTGGGATAGTGGCTTTTTCCTTTACGCACATTTGGCATCATTATTTTATTTTTTCTCACAATCAGAAATTAAAAAAAACTTATTTAATTTCTTTAATAATAAACTTAACCTCAATCGGATTGTCTGGTCCGTTGCTTTTGCTAATGAGTTTATTTTTAAATATTTGGCTAGCCAAAATTATTATAACTGCATTTTTTACAATTATTGTATTTGTTGTTAGAAAAAAATGGGTATTTATTTATAAATAAAAAAACGCTCCGAAAATGTTTCGGAGCGTACTGTCTTAGTCAAGATTCTTGGGAATTAATGTGTGAAGACTTTCTAGAACATAAGCCTTTTGCGGAAAGTCAGGTAGGGTTTCCACTAAAGTAATGGTAATTGAGGCAATGCCAAGGTGAAAACTTTTTTCATAGATGTCTTTTTTGAGACGAAGGCTTCGGCTGAGGTCAGTTAAAAAGTTTTTAGCCAGTCTGCTGGGAGATCTTTCCATTCGACGAATTTTGAAATAAATTCTGAAAATGTCCAAAAATTCACGAACAGCCCCATTCTGAATTTGGTAAGTACGATCATCATCCTGACAATCGCCAAAGAAATGCAAGACAATGTTTGAGTGATCATCAATTGTGACTGTAATCGACTGGTGATGGTTAATCGCAAAAGTCTTGATAAAGGGCATGGCTTCCTCCTTCTGTTAGATTAAAGAATACTATAAATTATTAATAATAAATTGTCAATATTTATATGTCAAAAAAAAGGCAAACAAAAAAGTTGATCGATATCACCCCGCACAAGAGTCTGATGCTTAAGGTTGGTCAGACCGGTTATTCTTTGCAAGAAGCAATTTCAGAATTGATTGATAATTCAATTGATGCTCGGATTGAAAAGAAAGAATTAAAAATTGAAATTTTAATTTCATCAAAAAGCATACAAATTAATGACAATGGTCGAGGAATGGATGAAGAAACTGCTGCCAAGTCAATTCGCTTGGGATTTTCTAGCAAAAAGAATCAACTCGGAGAGTTTGGATTAGGATTAAAAACTTCATGTACTTATATCGGTAGAAATTTTACCGTAATTACAACTCCTGAAAATAAAACGGAAGAGTATTTAATTACTTATGATGAGGAACATTGGATGAAAAAGGGTGATTGGACACAATATCCATTTGCGATTAATCATGGAGTAAAAGCTAATTATTCTGGCACCAGTATTATTATTGAAAATCTTAAAGTCAATATTACGGAAAAGATAATTGAAGAAATGAAAGAAGAATTAAGTATCCGTTTTGGGCCTTTCATCAAAAATCAAAAAGTAAAAATATTGCTCAATAATCAACAGTTGGAATCATTTGAACCAAAGATTATAGGTAAAAAAAATAAATTTAAATTTTCCAAAGGTAAGTATACGGTTTCAGGTTGGTGGGGATATCAGCTTCGCCAACTTAATATTGAATATTTTGGTTTTAACACTTTTCGCCGTGGTCGTTTGGTAACAACATTTGATAAGGTCGGTATTAATCCAAATCAAAAAGTAAAACAAATTATTGGGGAGGTTGATATCGTTGGTGTGCCAATTACGCATGACAAAAAAGGTTGGCAAAAGGGAACTAAAGATTATAAATCTGTAGAAAAAATGTTGCGACAATATTTTGTGGATAAGGAGCCTCAATTGAAAAAGATTTTAAGTGGTTATCATGCTTCAACTGGTTTGGTTGAAGGGCGTGCTAGAATAGTGAATATGTTTATAAACGGAAATACTGAGAAGGAAATGAATAAGATTAAGCGGGGAGATATTATTGTTACTGAAATGACACGGCCACAATTTTTACTAGCAATTCGTCGGGCTGGAGCTATTGTAACTGACCTTGGAGGAACCTTGTGTCACGCTGCAATTGTTTCTCGTGAATTTGACATTCCAGCCGTTGTAGGTACACAAAATGCTACAAAAATCATAAAAGACTGTCAGCAAATTATTGTTGATGGTCATGAAGGGATTGTATATGAAAATTGATAAAAAATATTTAGAATTTCCACAGTTTTTGGATAATGATCTTGAAGGCTTTTTCTTTATATTCCCAAATAAATATCCTAAAGTAGTAAAATTGTATAAAGATATTGCTAAAAAGGTATATGATAATCCAAAGCTGTTTAGAGAGATTGGCGATGAACATTATCGAGAGTTGGATTTAGCGTTTGATAAAATTAAGGGTGATTATGATAAAAATTACGAAAAAGCTAAAAAGGCTGGATTAGAAGAAGAGTTGGAGTTTTTAACTAGCATTGATCAGCGATTGAATAAAATGTATTGTTTTCGTTTTTGGATTATTAATTATCTTTTTCCAGATGGACCTTTGCATGGTTTTTATGTAGAAAATTTAAAAAATTATGCACGTCGTTTAGTCAATGATGTTGACCTTGATATTCATGATTATGAGGAAAAATATTTATCTATACAACGAGATTTATTACAAAATGATTATGCTGATTTGTATCTGCAAAATGCATTAAGATGTGTCGATTTATTTAAAGCATTGCAAGCTGAGTTTAAAACAAAAAAAATAATAGAAAAAATTAAACCTTTGATTGAAAAGCAGGACAACGTAAGTAATAAAAAAATATATCAACTATTGGAGCCAATATTTGATATGGCGGAAGGCAAGGGATTATTGGCTAAAAAATTGCAAAAGTACATGGCAATTGCCATATCTCAGTCAAAATGGAGAAAAAATAGAATGCCTTTTTACACATTAATAATACATGCTATTGAATTTTCTGAGCAAAACAAAAAATTAAAAGAACGATATGAACAAGGTCGGGAAAGAATAAATAGTTATTTAAGTTTGGCAAAGAATGTCTTTACTAAACAAGAATATGAAGAACTAGAAATTAGCTATGAGATGGTTAAAAATTTTTCTGTATACAAAGATGTGATGGGACAAATTGACCCTAGAATGTTACCTTTCTGGATAAATTCGATAAATTTGCGAGCAGAAAATATAGTAAAAGAAATGGGTAAAGGTTATGTGGTCAAGGAAGGTGGACCTGGTGCATTTTATTATTTCCTGTCTTGGTATTTACCTGCAAAGTTAAAAGTTAAAATTTATACTGTTGATACAACTGACTTTGATATTAATAAAATTTAAAATTTATTTATGTTTGAACAACCACCACAACCAGATTTTAAACCTAGAGTGGAAATATTAGAAGATGGTCGAGAAAGATATACTATTCGAGTTAAACGGCCTGAAGCCAGAAGTCGTCAGGTTAAAGACGCTAAAACAAGAATTGAACAAACTAAAGATGGTTATTTGCATACTCAAGATATTGTTGATTATGAAAAGTTAATGGGAGGCGTGGGTTCACCAGAGTCAATGGAAATGGATGAGCCAAAACTAGAAATTGCTTTTGTCCGTCATTTAATGCATACCGAAAACATCGTGCCAGAAGAAGCCAAGGAAGAATTCAAACCAAGAGTGAAGAAAATGCTTGATGAAATGGCAATTAACGATAAAACTAAAGTTTTTATTGTTACAACCGAAGTAGGACAATTCCAATATACAGCTGAAGGTTTGCGAAAAGATCGTAGAACTGAGCAAACAGCAGAAGTGATTCGTGAAGAATTGAAAAATCGAGGTATTGAATATGAATTAAATAATATTGACGGTGAAGGAACTGAGGGAATTGCACCTATGATTCAATATAATTTTGCTGAAATGCCAGTAGATAGTTCAAGGCTTGCAGAAGTAAAAGAACAAATGAAAGCCAATAAGGTTGCTAAAGAATCTGGTAATTTATTACCGTTTCCAGATGCACCCAAATTACCACCATTTGTTCAAGCTTCCTTTGCTAAAGATGTTAAAGAGTTAGATTACCAAACTGGTGTTCTAGAAGTTTCTAGTGCAACGGTGGCTAGAAATCTAAAGGGTTTTGATCAAATCGAACAATATTTTTTGCAAGGAGAAGGCAAAAAAATAATTGATAAAGGTGAAAAAATTGTGGTAATCGTAGTTGCTCATGGACAGATGGGTACAAATATGAGTGAGGCCTTAAGTGAGACAACAAATAAAGAATTTCCAATATTAATCGCTACTACTGGAGCTTATTGGCGGGTTAGAGTTGCTGAAGATAACAATGGAAAAAGAGTTGAAGAGTTTATTTTTGAAACTGGTAAAAAGAGTACAGGTTTATTTAAAGGAATTTAAAATATGAAAATAGCAGATTTAAAAAATATTCAATACTGGGCAGAGGAGTATAAGATCCCTTTATTTTTTATAAGTAGCAGTGTTGACGATTTTGCTGATAATGTTTTGTTTTTGTATAGCAATAAAACTGCACGCGTTTATACTTTGGACAAAAGACACTCAAGTGATGAGCAGTTAGGTTACAAGTTTTTTATGAGGAAAAATGGTTTTGAAAAATATTTTGCTCAAGTTGAAAAAGCTAAAAAAAATACTTTGAGTTTTGTTGACCAAGTTAAATTAAAGAACTTAGCCCAACTATCCGATGAAAAATTACAAGAATTATTTTGGCAATCGTTAGAAGTATTATTTGAGTTTAGCCAAGTATATTTAAAGACTGAAGCTAATAAAATGACTGGCTTTGCGAATGAAACTGATAAAAAGATTTTGAGAAAATTAAATAAAACAGCAGAAATACGATTGGAGCTTAAAACTGTTATTGAACAATTATATTTTGTTATTTTTGGTTTAATTTTAAAGCAAATCGCTAAAAGAGTTAAGCTGACTGTGGATGATATGTTTTTTTATACTATGGAAGAATTAACTGAATTAATGCAGAAAAAGAAAAAGATTGTAGTCCAAAAAAGGAAAAAAGGTTATATCTTATTTAAATTTAAAGGAAAGAAAGAAATTATTGTTGGATCTAAGTTTAAAAAATACAAACAATATATTGCTAACAAAGAAAAATCTAATTTTCAAAATAAAGAATTAGTTGGCGTTACCGTTAGTAGAGGAAATGCTAAAGGTAAAGTTGTTTTATTACTGCACAACAAAAGGAATTTAAATAAAGAAGTGAAAGCTTTTAAGAAAGGAAGTGTTTTGGTAACAGAAATGACTAGGCCGAATTCAATTTTAGCTTGTAAAAAAGCGGTAGCAATTATTACTGATGAAGGTGGAATTACTTGTCACGCTGCGATTGTTAGTCGAGAGTTGGGAATACCGTGCATAGTTGGAACAAAAATTGCCACTAAAGTTTTGAAAAATGGTGATTTGGTGGAAGTTGATGCTAATAAGGGGGTAGTTAAAATTTTAAAATAGAAAAGCGATCTACCGGTGAGGGTAAATCGCTGTGTGAATGTCAGTTAATCGAACTCAACCTCCATATGCTTACCTAGTTCAAGCATTGGACAGTCCTCATCAGTCAGAGCTTTTACAATGACCTGCTCGTAACCCTGATGTGTGACAATGAGAAAAGTTTTCTGTCCATCTTTCTGAGCTTGACGAACACTCTCAACCACTCGCATAGCTGGATTTCTGATCAAGTGCGGAGCATGTTTGAGAATCGCTTGCGTGGAACCAAGCTTTTTTACATCAGTTTTGAATCCAGGATAAATATTCTCTGAATTAGGACCATAAAGCTTTTGGTATGTGGAATCCTCTTCATTTGTATTGAAAAAATCAGCATGAACAATTCTTTTTTGAATTGTGATCCTGTAGTCACCAAATGCTTCCGTTATAGAAATAAAAGTATCCATTCCACGTAGGCTACCAGAAACCAACGCTAAATCAATTCCATCATCACGATGCACAGTTGCTCTTGGTGGAAGAAAATGTTTGTCAGCAATTTCATCTGCCGTTGCTTCAATTTGTTCGCGACCATTGTCGGACAGTGGTCCATCGCCATACTTCTGTTTTACATACTCACCATGACGAACGATAAAAACTGTACAACTCATGATGTATCTCCTTGTTTGATAGATTGAAATTTAAACGATCCGATTCTCAACTTTGTATTATATAATAAACCTCATAATTTGTCAATAATAAATTTAATATTATGCTAATATTAGATAAATATTGAATAAATATGCTTACACAAAACTTCAAACAATTAACTAAAAAGAACGTAAGTAGTGCTGGTGGCAAAGGTGCATCTCTTGGTGAAATGACAAAAGTTGGAATCCCTGTTCCACCTGGTTTTGTTGTTTTAGCTTCTGCCTTTGAACAGTTTTTAACTGAAACTGATTTGAATGTTGAAGTTGATTCTGCTTTGAAAAGAGTGAATCCTGAAAATATTAACTCAGTAGAAAAAGCATCTAAATCAATTCAAGATATGATCTATGATGCGATTATGCCTAAAGATATTGCGCTTGAAGTTACAAAAGAATTTGCTAAATTAAAGACAACTTACGTTGCAGTTCGCAGTTCAGCCACCGCGGAAGACTCAGCAATTGCTAGTTGGGCAGGGGAGCTGGATAGCTATTTAAATGTTGATAAAAATAATTTACTTGAGTCAGTTAAAAAATGCTGGGCTTCTTTATTTACACCACGAGCAATATTTTATCGTTTTGAAAAGCAACTTCATAAACAAAAAGTTTCAGTGGCTGTTGTTGTTCAAAAAATGGTGCAGTCGGAAGTCTCAGGCATTACCTTTACAGTTCATCCAGTGACTCAAGATAGAAATCAAATGATTATTGAGGTAGGTTGGGGTCTTGGTGAAGCAATTGTTGGCGGTATGATTACGCCTGACACGTATGTTATCGATAAAAAGGCGGGTAAGATTATTGATAAAAATGTTTCTGAACAAAAGACGATGATAGTTAGAAATAAAAATGGCGTTAATCAAGTTGTTGTGCCAAAAAACAAACAAGTTAAACAAAAAATTACTGATCAACAGATAAAAAAGATTGCTAAAGTATTTCTAAATATTGAAAAACATTATAAAAAGCCACAGGATATTGAATGGGCTATGGCCAAAGGTAAACTTTATATTGTTCAGTCTAGGCCAATAACAACTTTGTAAATATTATGCAATTCCTTTTAACTTACACTTATCTCATGGACATAGAGCAAGTTGAAAAACAGATGCAAATTTTGTGGGACCGTTATCAAGAAATAATTGCTTTGCCTAATTGGCAAGATCTTAACGAAGCTCGAGCGATTTTGTATTTACTTGGCCAAATTTATTGTGAGAAAATAGCAGTTGAGGCTATTGAAAGACGATTGCATCTTTTGGCAAAACCCATAGACTTAATTGAGTTTCTTAGTTTAGTTGATGGCGAACATCCTGACTTGATTCATTATCGTGAGGATAAAAATTTTAAGCTTTTGGAAGATTATTACCGAGTTATAAAAAAATTTAAAAATAAATGTGTAGGTGGCGAATATTATCTTGATGAGGAAAAATTTATTGAATTGTACAATCGATATAATCCAAATAAAAATAAAATAGGATATCGCGGAAAATTTTGAAATGACCAAAAGATTATATAAAAATAAATATCGTGTTGATACAACCAGATTGCGAAATTGGGATTATTCAAGAAATGGGATTTATTCGATTACCATTTGTACGAAAAATAAA
The DNA here is from genome assembly GCA_964434235.1 of uncultured Gammaproteobacteria bacterium. Lineage (GTDB taxonomy): Bacteria > Patescibacteriota > Patescibacteriia > UBA11705 > JABHMO01 > JABMRF01. The sequence goes on from CAYSUN010000005.1 coordinate 29,261, forward strand.
ATACCATATTTTGGAGAAATTAAAAATCAGCAAATGAATTTAAATGAATTGGGTGAAATTGCGGAAAAATGTTGGATGGAAATTACCAAACATTTTCCTTTTGTAAAATTGAATGAATTTGTTGTAATGCCAAATCACATTCATGGTATAATTATAATCGATAAAAATGTGGAGGCATACGTAGAGGCGCACGTAGCGGCGCACGTAGAGGCGCAAGATTTTGCGCCTCTACGTGCAAATCCGCAATACAACAAATTCGGTCCGCAATCAAAAAATTTGGCATCAATTGTTCGGGGATTTAAGGTCGGTGTAACAAAATGGGCACGAGAAAACAATATAGAATTTTTTTGGCAAAAACTTTATTATGATAATATTGTCCGGAATGAGAAAGCTTACGAAAATATAAAAAATTATATTCGATTAAATCCTCAAAATTGGGAAAAAGATAGGAATAACGATATATGGATTTGAAAATTAAAGATTTACAAAAACAAATTAAACAGCATCAAAATCCAGCCAGAGCCAAGTCTAATCTTTGGTTTTTTAAGACTGGCAAAGGTGAATATGGCGAGGGTGATAAATTTTTAGGCTTAATTATGGCGCAACAAAGAGCTTTAGCAAAAAAATTTGTTGATTTACAATTAGCTGATTTGATTCCACTTGTGAAAAGTCCTTGGCACGAAGAGCGCATGATTGGTCTTTTGATTTTAACTTATAAATTTCCCAAAGCAAAAGTTAAAGAAAAGAAACAAATATTTGATTTTTACATTAAATATAGGCAAGCTGTTAATAATTGGGATTTGGTTGATCTGACAGCGCCTAGAGTTGTTGGCGAATATTTAGTAGATAAAGATCGGTCAATTTTAATGAAGTATGCTAAGTCCAAAGATTTATGGGAAAAAAGAATTGCAATTTTAGCAACTTTTAGTTTTATCAAAAGAGGCGACTTCCAAGACTCATTAAAAATTGCTAAGATCCTTTTGCTTGATAAGCATGATTTGATTCACAAGGCCATTGGTTGGATGCTTCGAGAAATTGGAAAAAAAGACCAAGCTGTTGAAGAGGCTTTTTTGCGAGAATATTATAAAAAAATGCCAAGAACAATGCTTCGTTATTCGATTGAAAAATTTGCAGAACCTTTGCGAGTTAAATATTTAAAAGGAAAAATATAAATAATTTATTAATTATGAAAAAAGTTTTTTTAGTTTTATTCATTCTTTTGGTTGCCAATGCGTGCAGTTTAGGACAATCTGAAAATACAAATTCTAAATCTGAATTTTCTGAAGAACAAAACCCAATTGTCTCTGATAATTCAATAGCTAATGTCGACGAAGCAGTAGCAACTGAATCGATTGAAACTGATTTTGATTTAACTGGATGGCAAGATTTTGTTTCCAATGTTGTACAGGCTGATTTTAAGTTTCATAAAAATTTTTATTATAAACAAATTGATCAACCTGATTTAGATTTTTTAGTTTATAGATTTGCTAAAAATGAAGAAGCTTTGGATCAAGTTTATATTAATCCTGAGAATGCTAAAATTATAGATTTTTATGTTGGAAACCAAGTCGCTGGTGATAATCTTTTGCAAAGTAAATCAGATTATAACGATTACCAAGTAATTAAAGTTAATGGGTTATCAGGTGTTTCGTATTTGATTGGTTCAGCCAAAGTTGTAATTCTTGTTCAAGATAATAAGCATTATAAATTTGTATCTTACACAGACGAATATCATGATATTTTGGATAAAATGGTTTCTACTTTTCAATTAAATAAATAAATTATTATATTTAAAATAGTCACATGCCAAAAGTAAAAATTGAAAAATTAGTTGCCGGTGGACAAGGTTTAGCCAAACATGATGGTTGTGTTTATTTTGTTTGGGATACTGTCCCAGGTGATGAGGTTGAAGTGGTTGTTACAAAAAAGAAGAAAAATTACGCTGAAGCCCAGTTGAAAAAAATTATTGTTCCTGCCAAAGCAAGGATTGAACCCCTGGAAGAACATTACTTGAGTTGTAGCCCTTGGCAAATTCTGAATTGGAAGGATGAATTGTATTGGAAAAAATCTATTGCTTTTGATAATTTTTCTCGTTTAGCAAAAATTGAATTGTCTTCAGATTTGCAAATCATGGCTGATAAAAATAATCAGGTTCATTATCGAAATAAAATTGAATATAATTTAATTTATAAAGAATCAAAATTGCATTTAGCTTTGTTTGCCAGAAAAACTAATGATTTATGCGTTATTGATGAGTGTTGTTTAGTCGAGGCTGACTTAAATACTGTTGCTCAAAATATTTTAACTTGGTTGAATGAGCGATTAGATGCTCAGAATTTTCAAAAATTGATATTAAGGATCGATAGTCGGAATAAGGTTTTAGTTGGTTTATATTTTAATAACACAATTCATGATTTTAGCTGTCCTTTGCTCTGTGATGAACTTGTTGGTATAAGTTTTTTTCAACTTGATAATCGGGGAGATTCAAAATTAATTTCTAAAGTTGGAGAAAGTTTTTTGGTTGAAAAAATTAACAATGTTCATTTGCGATATGGAATAGAAAGTTTTTTTCAGGTTAATTTGCCAATTTTTAAGTTAGTTGTTGATGACATTGCTAAATTTGTTGATCCAGCTGATGAAATTTTGGATTTATATTCTGGCGTTGGTTCAATCAGTTTGCCTTTGGCTAGTAAATTTAAAAGTGGTTTATTAATTGAGGTCAATGCTGAAGCTTGCAAATTTGCTGAGCAAAATATTTTAATAAACAAAATTAGTAATTGCCAGGTCGAGCTGGGACGAGCGGAAAATTTAATGGATTCTATAACCAAAGATAAGGTTTTAATTGTTGATCCGCCACGAGCAGGTTTAGATAAAAATTTAGTTGCACAAATTATTAAGATTAAACCGAAAAGATTAATCTATTTGTCTTGCGATATGGCTACACAAGCAAGAGATTTGGGCCTTTTGAAAGAACATTATCAAATTGTCTTTTCTCGATTATATAATTTTTTCCCAAGAACTCCACATATTGAAGGACTATTTATTTTAGACAAAATATGAAGATAACTATTTGTTGCAGTTTAGTATTCATGGCCCAAGCTTTGAATTTTAGGACAAAACTAATCGAACTTGGTCATGATGTTTTGTTACCAGAAACAATAGTTGAAGCCGAAAAAATGGGTTTGCTAGATGCTAAAGATTTAAGTATCAAATATAAAAATGAGAATATTTCAAACATTACTCAAAAAATGATTTTGCATTATAATAAAATAAAAAATTCAGATGCTGTTTTGGTTTGTAATATAGACAAAAATAAGATAGATAATTATATTGGGCCAAGTACTTTTTTGGAAATGGGGATTGCTTTTCATTATGGCAAGAAATTATTTTTATTGAATGATATTCCGACAATGAATTTGCGTGATGAAGTAGAAGCTATGCAACCGATTATAATTAATCAAAATTTAAATTTAATAATATGATAAGTGGAATAGTTGCTATTAATAAACCGAAAGGACCAACTTCTCACGATATTATTTCTCAGGTTCGCCGAATTACTGGCATAAAAAAAGTTGGACACGCTGGCACGCTTGATCCTTTGGCTAGCGGAGTTTTGGTTGTGGCTATTGGTCGAGAAAATACTAAAAAAATAAATACTATAGTGAAAAGTGAAAAAGAATATATTGCCAAAATTAAATTTGGAGAAACGAGCACGACTGATGATGCCGAGGGTTTAAAAACATCAATTGTTAACGTAGAGACGTTTAATCAAACTTTCCCAATTCTGAAAGAAACATCGATCAAAAAAGTATTACAAAAATTCATCGGTGAAATTGAACAAGTTCCACCAGCTTTTAGTGCAATTAAAATGAATGGCAAAAAAGCGTATGAATTAGCTAGAAGTGGTCAGGCCGTTGAGATGAAAGCTCGGCAAGTTTTTATTAAAGAAATTGAATTGTTAAAATACGAATGGCCATATTTGGATATTCGAATAGTTTGTGGCTCGGGAACTTACATTCGTTCTTTAGCTAGAGATATTGGCGAAGCTCTGAAAGTCGGTGCTTATATGGCTGAGTTGCAAAGAACTAGGGTGGGGGAATATACTTTAGAGCAAGCAGTTGATTTAGCAAAAATTTAGATTTAGTAGGTGGCTGTATTCTAAAAGGTCATTTTAAAAAACACAAAACATTTTAGATCCTGAAATAAATTCAGGATGACAAAATATTTTGTGTTTTTGTGTTTTAATTTGTTTTTATTCTTCTCGCTATTATAGTTTTTTATTTTTGTTATTAGTGTATTTATTTATTATGTCGTGTTTCGTCATGCTGAATTTATTTCAGCATTTCACGACATGAAGACTTGATATTTTGCATTATTTTATTTTTCGTAATTGCCTTTGATATTTGATTGCAAAACGATGTGCTTCATCTCGAACTTGAATTAATAATTTTTTATTTTCTTTGACCCAAGAGCTAATTCTTTGATCAGTAATAAAAAATTGGTTTTTCTTTCGATCTTGACCCTTGGCAATACCAACGATCGGTATTGTTATTTGAAGGTTTTTTATTGTTTTTTGAGTTGTGCTAATTTGGGGTTTGCCACCATCAACAAGGATTAAATCTGGGTACTGCCAGTCATGATGTTGAAATCTTCGTTGTAATACTTCAGCCAAACAATCAACATCACTTTGACCTTGAACTTTTTTTATTTTGAATTTTTTATAATTTTTTTTATCTGGCACGCCATTAATGAAAGTGACTAAACTTCCAACCTTGCCAGTTGCGCCTAAGTTTGAGATATCATAGCCTTCAATCTTATTGAAAGTTAAAGGTGATTTGGTCGTTAAGGTTGATTCTGGTTTGAAAAAGGAATCATTTAGCAAAGCGATATCTTTAATTTTTTTCAAATTTTTTATTTGATCACGAATTCGTCCAGCTTCTTCATATTCTTCTTCTCGGCTGGCGACTTTCATGGCTTTGGCTAAATCTAAAATAACTTTGTCTTTTCTGCCAGACAAAAAATTACTCAAAGGTTTGATAACTTTTTGTTTGTATTTCGGAGCAGTAATTTCGCCGGTGCAAACACCCAGACATTGTTCAATTTGATTATAAAAGCATGGTTTTTTTTGACCAGGTTTGCAGTCTGAGTAATTAAAAAGTTTTCTTAATATTTTAAATGTTTCTTTAATGTTCAAGCCAGGAAAAGGTCCCCAAATATTTAATGCTCTAATATCTTTTGTCGCTTGTTTGATATCTTTTATCTTTGCTCTTTGCTCTTTTTCTCTTTCTTTGCTCTTTGCAATTGGCTCTTTGATCTTATTTAATTCATGATTACGGATTGTTTTTAAGGTTGGGAATTGGTCATTTGTTAAATACAAATAATTCCAGGATTTGTCGTCTTTGCCAAGAACATTATATTTTGGTTGAAATTTCTTTATGTAATTAGCTTCAAGGATAATTGCTTCTAAAACTGAATCAGTAATAATCCACTTTACGTTAGAAACTTCATGAATAAGAGTTTCGATTGGGCGAAGCGAACCGCTTGTTATTTCGACCGATGTGAAGCGAGTGGTGAAATCTGCGAAATATGATCTAATTCTTGACTTCAAACTGGTCGCTTTGCCAACATAAATAAGCTCTTTGTTCTTATTGTAAAAGAGATAAATGCCAGGTTTAGCTGGAGCTAATTTTATTTTCGTTAGGATTTTAAGCATATTTAAATAAGCGATAAAACATATTATCATTATAAGTTCTTTTTAACAATATACAAGTTAATGAGCTTGTTTATTTTGTTAAATTACGTTTACTTGCTATAATTAAGTAAATATATGAAAGAAACACCTAAAAATGAACTTATTAAGTCGAAAGAAAAAAGTCCTTTGGAAGTTGTTTTATTTGCTAGAAAAGACCAGAATTGGAATCTAAAAATTTTTCTAGAATCATATGAAGTTTTGGATGAAGAATTGGCTGAGTCAACTGATAAACAAGAAAAATTAAGCCAGTTTTATTGTGATGCTTTTTTAGCTAGACCTGATAGAGAATACAGCGAATACGAAGATCGATTTTCAATGCCTATCCCTAAAATGAAGTTTTCGTTTAATTATGATGCTGAAAATCCCATAACTGAAAGTGGACTTAGTGGCTCAAGTATCAGACACTTTTTAGATGGTAATAAAACATTGTCGATGAAATCAGCTGATGTTACAGTAGCTTTTTATGGTCCGAGTAAAATTTATAATGTTAAAGCTGGAGATTTTATTTTTATTCCGAATGAAGAGTTGGGTGAAAATGATATAATCAGTTCAGATAAATTTACTGGGTGTACAGCTGTTCATGTAAAAACAGACAAAGGTGTTTTTTTTGGGCATGTTACAGTTGGATCTTGTGATATAAAAGAAATGGTTGATAAGTGTCGTCAACTGTTTGAGCCTGAAGTTGTAATTGAAATAGTTCGGCCCGAAAGAAAAGTTGATGGGCAAGTGGTTGAAACTGAAGAAAAGCTTTGGCAGTCTTTACAAGATGAAAAAAATATTAAAGAATTAAAATATCCGGAAATTGCTTATGGTTTTGATAAACCAGATGGGGTAAATGATTTTTCTGTTTTAGTTTTAGCTGAGGGTGTAAAAATTATTGAAAATAAAAATTAAATTCAATTATAATAAAAAAATTATTCTATACTTGTAGAATAATTTTTTTTGTAAAGTTATTTTAGAGTTTTTTTTAAATATTGACCAGTCCAGCTATGGGCATATCTAGCAATTTCTTCTGGTGTACCGATTTTTATAATTTCGCCACCATTATCACCACCTTCAGGACCAAGATCAATTAGCCAGTCAGCGCATTTGATGATGTCTAAATTATGTTCAATGATCATGACTGAATTGCCTTGTGAAACTAGTCTTTGAATAACTTCAATCAGTTTTTTTACATCATCATAATGCAGTCCAACGGTTGGTTCGTCCATTAGATATAAAGTGTTAGTTGTACTGTGCTTGGCTAATTCACGACTTAGTTTAATCCGTTGGGCTTCACCACCTGATAAGGTGGTGGCTGACTGGCCCAACTTTAGGTAGTCAAGTCCAACTTCGCTCAAGACTTTTAATTTATCATAAACAAAAGGCACATCTCGGAAAAATTCTTTGCCTTGTTCAATCGTCATGTCTAAAATATCAGCGATGTTTTTTCCTTTATAATGGACCTGGAGTGTTTCTTTGTTGTAACGTCTGCCTTTGCAAATATCACAAGTTACTTCTACGCTTGGTAAAAAGTGCATTTCAATTTCCAAAGTTCCACGTCCTTCACAATGTTCACAACGACCACCAGTTCCACCTCGGCCAGTGCTTTTGGTTGATTTATTAAAACTGAATCTGCCAACTTGGTAGCCTCGAATTCTTGCTTCTTGTGTGGAAGCGAAAATTTCTCGAATATAATCAAACGCCTTTGTGTAAGTAGCTGGATTTGAGCGGGGAGTACGACCAATGGCAGACTGATCAACTTTGATTACTTTATCAATTAAGTCAATGCCCGTTACTGCTTTGTGTTCGCCAACCCATTTATTCATGCGGAATTTTTTATTTTGAATTGAACGATATAAAATATCATGCATTAAAGTTGATTTGCCAGAACCTGAAACTCCAGTTAAACAAACGAGTCTTCGGAGTGGAATTTCTACATTGATATTTTTTAGATTGTGTTCTTTGGCACCGACTATTTTTATGGCTGGTGTTTTTGGATCAACTTTTCTTCGTTGTTTTGGTAAATCTATTTTCTTTTTATTTCTTAAATATTGACCAGTCAAAGATTTCTTGGCTGAACCCTGAGTTTGACAATCAAGAACAGTTTTATCGAGCACAGCTTCAGCGTTGAGAATATTATTTAACGGTCCACTAAAAACAATTTCTCCACCATGAGTGCCAGCCCCAGGACCAATGTCAACCAACCAATCACTAGCTAAAATTGTATTTTCATCATGTTCAACAATAATAATAGTATTGCCCATATCGCATAAGTTGCGTAGAGTATTAATTAATCTGTCGTTATCTCTTTGGTGTAAGCCGATTGTTGGTTCATCCAAAACATAAAGAGCTCCAACTAATTTTGTTCCGACTTGAGAAGCCAATCTAATTCTTTGAGCTTCACCACCAGAAAGAGTTCCACCTTTGCGATCAAGTGTTAAATAGTTCAAGCCAACGTCAAGCATGAATTGTAAGCGAGCTTTTATTTCCATTATAATCGAACTGGCGATCTCAAGTTGTTTGAAAGTTAGTGTTTTTTCTAAAACATTAAAAAAATCTAAAGCATCATGAATATTCAAATTCGTAACTTGCCAAATATTTTTATCTTTAATTTTGACATGAAGCGCATTTTCATTCAAACGTTTGCCATTACATTTGGGACAAACTTCTTCGCTAAAAAGTTCTTTTGTCCCAAGTCCAGTGCAATAATCACAATAACCATAAGGACTATTGAAACTGAATAATCTTGGTTCTACTTCAGGAAAACTATAGCCATCATTCGGACAGGAATATTCAGTGCTAAAAGTTTTTTCTTCAGCGTTTGGATAGATTGTAGTACAAAGACCGTCAGACAATTCAAGAGCATTTTCTACTGCTTCAGCTAATCTTTGTAAAACAGATGGACTTTGTTCGATTGATTCAGGATTTAAAATTTCAACTTTATCAACAATAATTTCAATTGTATGTTTTTGGTTCTTGGTTAATATAACTCTGTTTTTCAGTAATTTAAATTTTCCATCAATTCTTGCTTCTGTAAATCCATTATTGTAAATATCATAAAGCAGTTGATGATATTCTCCTTTTCGTCCGCGGACAATCGGAGAAAGTATTTGAATAGTTGTAGTTTTTTGATTGTCTGCTTTTTTAATTTGTTGAATTATTTGGTCGTTAATTTCATCAGAAGTAACTTTTTCAAGTTTAGTTTCACAAATAGGGCAAGATGGTTGTCCGATTTTAGCATAAATAATTCGAAGGTAATCATAGATTTCTGTAATAGTCGCTACCGTTGAACGGGGATTGCTACTGTGGGCTTTTTGATCAATGGAAATGGCTGGGGATAAACCAGTGATATCATCAACATCAGGTTTGTTCATGCCACCTAAAAATTGTCTAGCATAAGCAGATAAACTTTCAAGGTATCTTCTTTGTCCTTCAGCAAAAATAGTATCAAAAGCTAAGCTGGATTTGCCCGAGCCAGAAAGGCCAGTAAAAGCCACCATCTTATTGCGTGGTATTTCCAAATTTATATTTTTTAAGTTGTGCTCACGAGCACCCTTGATTGTTATTTTGTTTTCCATTTTAATGAATTATGGATTGAGTATTTATGTGTTTATGTTCCTTGTCCGATGAGCCATAGGCTATACGGACTCCGTACTTTACGTCGGAGATTAAGTGTTTAAATTTAAATGTTTTCTTGATTTATTGTTTTATTGTTTTCTTGCTTCTTTGTTTATTCGCTAACTGTCCGCAAGCAGCATTGATGTCATCACCAAAACTATATCTTTCTGTAACTTTAATGCCAGCATTTTCTAGAAGTTCTCTAAAATGTTTAATTTTTGGTGAAGGTGATAAAGTTTTTTGATCTGTGAAATTATATTTAACTAAATTAACTAGGTAAAGAGGATTATTCATTAAAGCAATTAATTCTTGAGCGTTTTGGCCAGAGTCATTAATCTTTTTTAGTAAAAGATATTCAAACATAACTTTTCGGTTGGTTTTGGCAATATATTTATCTACTGCTGACAAAAGGTGTTTAATTGGATGTTGCTTATTGATTTTCATTAACTTTGATCTGGTTTCGTCGTTTGAAGCGTGAAGTGAAATAGCTAAGTTAACTTGTAGCGGTTCATTACTCAGTTTTTCAATACTTTCAATAATTCCGCAAGTTGAGATGGAAATTCTTCGGCTACCAATGTTAAAGTAGTCCGGGTTATTGATTAGTTTAATTGCTTCAATTACATTATCATAATTTAAAAATGGTTCACCCATGCCCATGAAAACAATATTGTTTATTTTTTGGTCTTGTTTTTTGACAAACCTAGTCCAAAATAAAACTTGCTCTAAAATTTCAAGTACAGTTAAATTTCTTTTAAAACCTAAGCTTCCAGTTGCACAATATAAACAACCCATAGCACAGCCAACTTGAGTTGATATACAAATAGTATTGCGGTCATTGTGTTGCATTAACACAGTTTCAATTTGGCTTTTGTCTTCTAACGTTAACAAAGCCTTGCAAGTTCTTTTGTCTTGGCTTGTGGTTATTTTGGCTATGATTTCAAGTTTTGTCTGTTTTGCAAGTTCATTACGAAGATTAATGGGTAGGGTAGTGCACTCATCCCAATTGGTAATATAATCTTGCCAAATTGCTTTATGGATTTGTTTTTTTCGGTAATTTGGCTCATTCTTTATAATTTTATCAATATTGTTTATTTGCATAAGCAAAACTCCCCCTTAAATGGTTGTACTAGGGGGTAGGTAAATTATTTAATTATGTTTATATCATAGCGAGGCGCTTAAGGTTTGTCAAAAGAAAAACACCAGAAAGAGTTCTGGCGTTTTGTTGTTTATTTCGGTAAACCGAATAATTCAAAAAATGTATCAAAAGTGCGGGTGGGATCTTGAAGCCTTCTAGCTAATTTTAGTTTGACTTCAAAGTTCTCAACCGTCCCATCTTCTTTCGTTGTTTCGTCAATAAGAATTAATTCTAAACTGTTGGGAAGTTTTTGTTGAAGAATGAAAACTTCAGTTGGATGTTTGGGGTGGCGTAGTCTGATTTGTTTATTTGAATGAAAAAAAGTTTCTAAAAGTCGGTGAAAATGAGTGCATTGGAAATTTAGCATCACCAGATTTTTTTCAGCCAATTTAATAGCTTTGTGTAATCTTTGTGTTTGAGCTGTGTTGGGATCAGCCTCAGCTAAAATTGTTTTAGCCTGATAAGTAGTCATTCTTTGTTTAAATAATTCATTATAACTGCAGACAGTTTCCATTTCTGGGGCGAGAATGGTCCTCTTTTTCAATGTAAACCTCCAAGGTTGAAATGAACGAACAACACTTATTCTATAAAAATTAAATCAGTGTGTCAAACTTGGGTAAAAAAAACAAGAAAACATAAAAACAATAAAACAATAAATCAAGAAAACATTTAAACACTTGATCATTAATCTCCGACGTAAAGTACGGAGTCCGTATAGCCTATGGCTCATCGGACATTAAAACACTTAATCACGGAACACGGAACAAATACTTAAGATGGTTTAGCACTGCCAACTCTTACCGCATCCCTTTAGGGTGCGTAGAACTTAAAACAAAATTAAAAAAGCAGCAAAGCTACTTAATACTTAATACTTTTTCTTACTGTTTACTTTTACCCCGAACTATAACGC
>CAYSUN010000006.1:0-25377 GCA_964434235.1 uncultured Gammaproteobacteria bacterium
GCACTATCCTTCCCCAATGACAAGCATTGGGGCTTGCCGTGCAGGCTTAGTCAACCAAAAAAGGTTACATCATTGATGTAACCTATCTCTTAAGTTGAAGGTATTTATTCTGATCAGAAATCCAAATAACCAACGGACCACCATAATCAATTCCACAATGCAAACACAAATGCTTTTTGTCGTGAGAAATAGTTGGCCTAGGACCAGAAATATGACCACTAACAACCAATTTTTTTGCCCCATGTTTTTTGGCTAAAGCCAATTCTCTCGAAAAAATTTGATCAGGACCAATTTGATCTTTAGAAAAATTATCACCGTTTAATTCCTTCTTCTGTTTTCTCCAAGATGTCATTTTTAGTCCAGCGTGGACACAAATCAGATCTTCAGTCTCATAATAATAAGGCAACGATCTCAAAAAATCAAGATGACTTGATGGCATAGCTTCACGCAATTCATCAATTATTATTGACAAAGAATATGAAGAAAACACATTATCAATTGGCTTGTCAACACCATAACTTGCTAACAAATTTTCTTCATAACGAAGATACCAACGCATTACCCACGAATTTACAAAAGTAGCATCTAAAACTTTCAAAAGGACGTACTCATGATTACCCATCAGGAAAATATGTCCTTTCTTCTGATAATCAATACATAAATCAATTAATCCCCTTGAATCAGGCCCTCGATCAAGATAATCACCAAGAAAAACCAACCTATGGGTACTTAGTAAACCCTGTCTTTCACAATAATTTAAAACAGCTTCAACTTCTCGCAAATGAGCATGAGTATCAGGAACAACAATTAATGGACGCTGATCCATACTATTTTTTCCCTCCTGTCAAAGATAATTGCTTTACCAAATTGATCATTTCTTCCTTTCTTTCCAATTCAATGTTTAGACTTTCTAACCTAGAAATAACTGGCTCTGAACCATAAATAGCCCCGACAATGGCCCCAGCAAGACAACCAGTGCTATCACTATCTCCCGAATGATTAACCGATACCTCAATCGCCTTGATTGGATTTGCTAGCATTGTTTTAACGGCAAATAAAGAAATAGCTAAAGCATCATGTCCCAACCAACCACCACCGCCGATTAACGATTGACCAACCTTCAAATCTATAAACTTTCCGTACGACAACACAGTTTGTTTCGAATCATCGATAAAAGAAGGTTCAGCCATAAAAAGAGCATCAGTAATCGTCTTACTAACCACTGCTTTATTAGCAAAAGAAAAGTTCATAAAATAATGCCAAGTCAATTCAATTGCCTTGGTCCAACCTTCACCTTGAACCAAAAAAGCAATCAACATTGCCAAAAAGCCAGCTGGTAAAAAAGCTTTTGCGTCACCGTGCGTTAAAGCAGCAGATTCCATTCCCAGCCGAAAAGCTCTTTGCGGATCATGCGAAAAAGCAATTCCAATCGGATGAACCCGCATTACTCCGCCACAACCAGCGCTTCTATTAATTGGTCGCTTGCTAGAACCAGGCAAGGCTCCTTGTAACGCAGAGATACAAGTATTACCAGGAGCACGCATTTGGGCTGGATCCTTCTGCGTATCATACCAACCTAAGTAAGCCGACCAAATATTCTGCAAAATTTTATCATCGTTATCCAAAACTAAATTTGAAGACAACAAACCACGCAAGGTAGCAATTGCCATTTGAGTATCATCAGAAATAACTGGACAACAATGACCAAAAGCTGGTTGAGGAACACAAATTCCACCAGATCCAAATCGACGTTCAATATCTCCAAGTGAATAAAACTCAATTGAAGCACCAAGAGTATCCCCGTAAGCAGCCGCCAGCATACAACCAATCGCTCGATTTTCAATGTTCATTTGTTCCTCCTATATTTTCTTTTGAACTACTTATTTTACATAAAAAACTCGTTTATGTCAAGAGACTTAAAACGAGTTTTTTATTATAGAAAAAATAAACTAAATTTAGCCATTTTAGGCCGTCATGGCACTTTTCTTCATTGCCTCAAACATTTCTTGCTCAGTTTCAAATCCAGGTCTTTCAGGAAATCTAGGTTTTATTTTTTCGTTAAAAATGTCTAAAGTCAAGGGAACAAAGGTATAAATATCTATATTTTCAGAATCATTTTTCCTTTCAAAAACAAATTTATCATTGTTTTCTTCAATAATTCTAGAAATTTCCATTGTTCTTTCTTTTACTGTATCAAACCACACAATATACTTATCTTGAACTCGCACATCCATAGCAATTAAAACAGTAGAATCACTTTCACACGTTACGTAATAAACACGATCAGAAAAATTATGGTCATGCATATAATTTATTTTTTATCATTTAATTTATTGCTATATTCTATTTTTTTATTCACCTTTTAATTGCTTTAAATATTTTTCCAAACTATCCGGTAATTTATTAAGATCATCTTCTGATGGATTCTGTTTTTGCCAATTTTCAGCAAAGGTCAGAAGACTATCAAACAGTTCAAAATCAAATTTTTTATCCAACCACAAGCATTTAACTCCTAAAGAAAAATAAATATCCAAAACATACGGCCCATCAAAATCAATCCGATGGATAACACAATTAGATTTATCAGTTCTATATTGTTCATAAAAACTGTTTTCCATTTCGGCTTTTTGAGTATCAGTCATTATCGGATATTTAGTTTTTATGTAATGACTAATTTTACGTTTTATTTGAGAAGCTGTTATATCTTTTTTTTCTGACAACAAATTTTCTATATACAAGATGTACTCCTTGGCTTTTACATCATTCACGTTGCTACCCAACCCAAAATTACTCTTCTCTCCATTTTCGAAAATATTTATTTCATATTGATTACAATTTCCGCACCAAAAAAAATTCAAAGAAAATTCCTCCTTTTCAAAAACTTTAGCTTGCTTTTGTATTGGCAAATCAGGGATCCTGGTCTCTGCTTCGGCCAGAGCATAAGCTTCCTTGACATCTAATCCATCAAATAAGGCAGAAGAAAAGCTAGCTACCTTTTTCATAAATAAAATTTGGGCTATTCCAGTCTTTGCTAAGTTAGAAAAATAATCTAACGCTTCTTGAGCCACTTGTGGTTCATGACCAAAATAGAAATGAGAAACCGTCTCCAAACCCCACATACCATTGTATTGATACCAACGCAACCAAGTCTCTCTATCTAAACCAGAAAGGTCTAAGTTATAACTACCATTCAGCCAACTAAGTTGCATAATCATATTCCCTATTTTAACTTCCCTATTGATTTTTGAACGCATTTCATGACCAGCTTCCATGTCTAAAATATCCAAAGGCGTTTGAGCCAATATCACAGCTTGCTCTATTGGCAATCCATTTATTTCCTTAATATCACCCTCAAGTAACTGGGCAATAACCTCATCCCGAACCTCTTCTGTTTTGCAAGCTATATATTGAAAATCCTCTTGAGCAATACCACATCTAAACATTTGCTCATTACCTGACTGATATCCATCTTCTTCTTGATCCTTAAAAAGTTGTTCTGGGCTTTGTCTTTCTTTATAACCTTGGTCAGGATCAGTTGTACCATACCTGTCTTGTACATAAGCAAACCAATCTGTACGATCAAACACACGAGGATTAATAACTAAACTTACATTATTCGGAAAATTAATTGACTCACTTCCAAACTTTTTAAACCCTTTTTGCGAAAACGTTCTAGTAAAAACACTATCCGCACCGCCCTGAACCATATCTTCATGACTAGACCAACCTTCATAAAGCAAACCTCTTTTAAATCGAGCATGCGTACACAACAAACCATTTTTCAAAGTTTGAACAAAAGACCCACTCTCAACTGCTGCAGTAAACAAAGAATGAAAAATAACGTAAGGTGACATCTTTTGCAATTCCTTGTGTCGACCCTCCCTAACTATTGTATGATAACCTGGAAAAACCTCTTTTCTCTGCAAACAATCCAAAACTTCAGGTGGTACACTATCAACTTTTTCTTGCCACATATATCGAGCTTTTTTGTATTGCAATTCTGCTTCCTCCTCTGGTATCTCTAGTCCAGTTGAAATTTCTAAATGCTCTCGAAAAATTTCATCAATTTTCTCCCCTAATTCTTTTGGATCATTAATTTCGCTATTAGGTATTTCAATACGAACCAACCCTAAGGAAGACAAAACAGGCCTTTTCCCATGATTACCCAAACTGACCCTTATTTTAATGTTTCCAATTTCTAAAGTATATGCTTCAGACAGAGACATTTCATTACCACCATTCTTTTGCTCATAACGTATATTATCTGAAGTTACAACACCAGAACCATCAGCCTTCATTTGCTTTAATTTTTCTATAATACGACGATATTTATCAGAAGTTAATTTAAAACTGATTTCAAACCTTCCCAAATCACTAGCATCAATTAAATCAACTTGCTGATTCTCTATATCATCAGCATCTGCTAAAATGGCCACACTAGAACGAAGTGTTTCTAATTTTTCAATTTTTCTAATTCTTTCCAAAGCACCAGGAACCCGCTTAGGTCCAACTGATCCCTCCTTCTTGCTCAAATTTTTCTTTTCCAAATCAAAACGCTTGATTAAATATCTTCGTCTACCAAGTAAGCTTGCTTCTATTTTTTTTGCTGATTCGAGTTCCAAACCAGAAACCAAAACAATTTCTTTAATTTTTTCTTCACTTAAATTGTTTACTAATAAAGTCGCTTGCTCTTTCATTTCCTGCTCATCAATAGAAGAAAAAACCTGCCCAGCTTGAAAACTTGGATTAAGCATTGTTTCTAATTCCTTAATTTCATCAGCTAAAAAATCCTTAGGCCCACCCTGAGCTCGAAAATTTAGACTTCCTCCATTATCAATTCTATATGCTTGTCCATCTGCTCCCTGAACAATGTTATCATAAACCAAACCAACAACATCCCAATTTGCTAAATAAGCATCTGTCACAAAACCCTTTATAACATCCTCCCTATCAGTCAAATCTTCTCTATCCATTGATTTAGCTCCTGGTATTTCCCTAGAAGCTATTGCTAAACGACCCTCGAACTCAAAAAGTTGAGAGTCTACAGCATTAATTCCAACTTGTTTATAAATAGCATTGCTAATAAATTCTGCTCTAGCTTGATCAGAATTTTTATAGAATTTAACATAATATTTTTCCATGGTAGACTTATCAATATACCAACCACCTTCATTGGATCCAAGTTGATTAGAAATCTTCAAAAACGTACCTTGTAACATTTTTTCTGCTAATTCAGCCTGCTCCCGCACCAACGGATTATCATCTTTTTCCAAAAAACTTTTCATTTTTTCTTGCAAAACTTTTAGTTTGGATTTTTTTTCAAAAATCTCCTCCAAAGAAAAACTTACATCAGATTTTTCTGGTACTTGATCTTGATTAATAGCACCTTCTATTTTCATATGTATAAATTATATATTAACAATTTAACCATTCTTTTTTATTTTATTAATATCAGCAAGAACTCCTTGAAGTGCTTTTTCTAAACTTTTAACTAAGCGCTTCTTCTCCTGTTTATTTTTTGCTGGTAAAGGTTTTAGTTTTTTAATGTTTAACGTCATACATTTATGAAAATATAATATTGAAATAATTGCCTTTTAATATTTAAATATATTTATTTATTTGGATTAACAATAACTATATCTAAATGATCTTTAAGCTTTGGAATTTTCTTGACCCAAAATGGCGATAGTTCGACTTGAACACTTTCTACATTATCAAAACTGGCTAAATATAATTCTACACCTTTTGGACTTAAGCCAACCATTTTGTCTTTATCGAAAATTTCATTATCTGCTTTGATAACTGAATCACCCTCAACGTGAACTTTCACTTTAGCAGTTTTATCACTATCATTGTAATCTTGAACTTTATAAGTCAGCTTCTCCATACTAACGCTGAGTAAATCTTGCCCAGCTGGAACTGCTTGTTTGAGACGATCACCAGCAACTTCAATAATTTTATTTTGATCCAAACCAATCATTTTTACTTTTATTTTTAGAGTAACATTAAATTCATCTTGTTTCGCTCCTTCTTTAACATCAGCATCTTCTTCTAAAACTTGTTTGGAAACGACCAAAGAAACAAAATTATCATTTGGCAATTGATCTTCAAATAATTTTATCGCTTGATTATACAACTGTTCAGTCAAAGCATCACTGGCTGTGACTATATCAATTGATTTAACTACTAAAATCTTTTCTCCTGAACTTTTAATGGTTGCTTTGCTTTCAGCGTAAACTTGACTTTGTAAACCTTCCCAAAGTCCGGGGATAGTAAAAGTTGTTGGTTCAAGTTCCTCAAAAGCATTTGGATCATCAGCATAAACATCAGCTTCAATCTCTCCCCTAGCTGGAATATCTACTCGATCACTAAGTCTAAGCAAAATACCATCTTGAGTTATAAGTCTAGTAGTTTTAACTAAAGTTTGTGCCTCATCTCTTTTGTTAATTAAAGTAACCTGCCCGATTGATTCCCCTTGTAAAATTTCTGAACCAGTTGCCTGTCCGACTCCAGTTCCTTCAACCTCAGTTTCATACAAAACTCCTGGCAAAACGCCACTTTCAAGGCTTCCTCCATCAGTAATAACATCATAAACAAAATCAGTTTCAACTGCTGTTGTTGTTGGAGTTACTTTTATAATTGCTCTACTGGCTGAAAAATACAAAATAAAAATTACTAAAATTACAGTAACTATTACAAAACCAAAAATCATTTTTTTGTACCCCTCGGTTACTCGTGGATTTTTCTTGATGTACATATTGTTATATTTATTTACCTTTAATTATTTTAGCAAATTTTTGTACTTATAGTCAAAATATCTAGGCTGAAACAATTGCATCTTGGCCAAGCAATCCCTGAATCTTATTTTTACTTTCTTCACTAGTATCTATTAAAAAATTTGTTTTAATCATTTTATCATTAACCCTTAAAACTACCTGCTGTTTACCTGGTATTGCCATAAAAAGCATTTTTACTTTGGAAGCAAAATCTTTACTTGCTCCGATTGGATAATTTATAATAAATCTTTGCCCATTAAACCCAGTTCCAGTTGAAAATTCTTGACTATTATTACCAAGCTCATTCATAATCAATTTTTCAGTTTGAGCATTAACATTCCAAAACTTATTCGCCAAAATTTTCACTTCACCATCTTTGTCTGAAACGGTCCCTTCAACAATAACAACATTTCCCTCTGCCCAAATTTGTTGCGGTTCTAATTCTTTATACAAACGAGGAAAAACCAAACATTCAACTGCTCTTTTTTCATCTTCAATAGTCAGAAAAAGCATTGGATCACCCTTTTTTGTAACGATCTTTTTGATTATTGTAATAACTCCACCAGCGCGAACACTTGTTTTATCACCTTTAACTTGCAAAACTTTTTCTACTGGTTGAAGTAAGCCTAAAAACTTTTTACTATACTCAGTAAAAGGATGCTCACTTACATACAAGCCTAAAAATTCTTTTTCCCAAGACAAAATTTGCTGATCCCCAAAATCTGTAACTTCACGCAAAACCAAACCAGGCAAAGAATTTTCATTGTTGGTTAAACTAAATAAGTTAACTTGTTTTGCATTTTTTGCTTGCTCAATTTCTTTGATATAAAGAAGCATCTTATCAACATTTTCCAACAAAACTGAACGACGAGCAAACATATCCAAAGCTCCACTTTTTATTAAACCTTCTAACGATTTTTTATTCAAATGTTGACTACCAAGCCGACCAAGAAAATCATCTAAATTTTCATAAGCACCATTTTCTTTACGCTCGTGAATAATACCATGAGCAACATTCTCACCCACATTTCTAATAGCCGATAAACCGAAACGAATTCTTGGTAATTTTAATTTTAGTGATTGAGCTACAACTGTAAAAGTTGAAAATGATTCATTAACACTTGGTGGTAAAATCTCAATATACATTTGTCGACATTCATCAATTTCAATAGAAATTCTATCCATATTATGCTGATCAGCAGTTAACAAAGCAGCCATAAATTCAGTTGGATAATTTGCTTTCAGATAAGCCGTTTGATAAGCCACAAAAGCATAACAAGCAGCATGTGATTTATTAAAACCATACTCAGCAAACTTTTCCATACTTTCAAAAGTTTCCTTGGCTACGCTAGCAGAAATCTTATTTTTTTGACAACCTTCTAAAAATTCTTTTTTCATTTTTTCCATCAAATCAGCAATTTTCTTACCCATGGCTTTGCGCAAAGTATCAGCTTGTCCGCCCGTAAAACCGGCCATTTCTTTTGACAATTGCATCACTTGTTCCTGATAAACTATTACACCATAAGTATTTTTCAAAGATTCCTTCATGATTGGATCAAGATAAACAATTTCCTTTTCACCATGTTTACGAGCAATAAATTCATCAACCATACCTGAGTTCAATGGTCCGGGACGATACAAAGCTACCATGGCAATCAGATCTTCAAATTCTGTTGGTCGAAGTTGTTTAAGATAACGTTTCATGCCACTAGATTCAAACTGAAACACACCAGTTGTCTGTCCCTTTTGAAAAAGTTCATAAGCCTTTTTATCATCCAAAGGAATTTTATCTAGATTGATTTTCACGCTGTGAATTTTTTCTATAATATCACAAGCACGCTCCATAATCGTTAAATTTTTTAAACCCAAAAAATCCATTTTCAATAAACCTAAATCTTCAACTGGATGCAACGAATATTGAGTAATAATAGCATCTTCCTTATCTCGAGAATACTGACAAGGACAATATTCAGTCATTTCATTTCGAGTAATTACCACACCACAAGCGTGAGTTGACGCGTGCCGAGCAACTCCTTCTAACTTTTTCGCAAAGCCAAGTAACCTTTTCGCATCATCACTTTTATCATAAATTGCTTTTACTTCTCCAACTTTGGTAATCGCTTCATTCAATTTCATGCCCATCGGAATAAGTTTGGATATTTGATCACAAAAATTATATGGCATATCCAAAACTCGACCCACATCTTTGACCGCAGCTCTCGCCGCCATAGTTCCAAAAGTAATAATTTGCGCTACGTGCTCTTTGCCATATTTTTGTTCAACATAACGAAGTACATCATCTCTTTTTTCATCAGCAAAATCAATATCAATATCAGGCATTGAAATACGATCTGGATTTAAAAACCTTTCAAACAAAAGATCATATCTGAGCGGATCTAAATTTGTTATCCAAAGTAAATAAGCCACAATACTACCCGCAGCACTTCCTCTACCCGGACCAACCATTACGCCATTAGCTCGCGACCAATCTGTAAAATCTTGTACAATTAAAAAGTATGAAGCGTAACCAGTTTTTTGGATTACCCCAAGTTCATATTCCAATCGATCAATTATTTTTTGCTCTTGCTCAGTAAATTTTTCTTTCTTAGGATCAAATAAATATCTTTCAAGAATCTTGGCGTAACAAGAATTTCTCAAATGCTCAAAATCAGTTAACCCAGCTGGCACTTCGAAGTGTGGCAATTGAATTACTCCAAGCGGAATCTCCAAACTACATTGCTCAGCAATTTTTATCGTATTTTCTAAAACTTCAGGATTTGAACGAAAAGCATCAGTCATTTTCTCACATTCGTACAAAGAAAAATCTTCGCCCAAATAACTCATACGATCTTTATCATTTAAAGTTTTCTTGGTTTGCAAACAGATTAAAATATCATGAGCTTCCGCATCTTCTGAATTCAGATAATGACTATCATTAGTAGCCACAACATTAATATTATATTTTTTCGCTAAATCAAAAATTTTATTATTTACTGTTTTTTGATCAGGAATATTCGGATGAGATTGTACTTCTAAATAAAAATTTTCTTGACCCAAAACTGCTTGATATTTCTGAATAATTTCATAAATTTTGGCATCTTCATAACCAGCAATAATCGCTCGAGGTATTTCTCCAGCTAAACAAGCAGATAAACCAATCAAACCCTCTGAATATTCTTTTAATATTTCCCAATCAATTCTTGGTTTATAATAAAAACCTTCCAAATGAGCTTTGGTTGTTAGTTTTATTAAATTTTTATAACCTTGATAATTTTTCGCCAGTAAAACAAGATGATACCTTCTTTCATCAGCTTTATCTTTCACAAGTCGATTATTTACTATATACGCTTCTACTCCAATAATCGGTTTGACTCCGGCTTTTTTACATTTTTGGTAAAACTCAATTGCACCATGCATAACTCCATGGTCGGTCAAAGCAATTGCCGGCATTCCCTGTTCTTTGGCTTTACTAACTAAATCATCAATCTTAGTTAATCCATCCAAAAGACTGTAATGGCTATGCACATGTAGTGGCACGTATTTCATAATGAAAAAAGTTAAAAGGTAAAAGTAGAAAGTTAAAAGACTTACCCTGAACTTAACGTCTTATAGCATTATAGTTCGGGGTAAAAATACAAGCAAAGATGCTATTTAACTAATATACTTTGTATGCTCATTTTAACACAGATAACACTTTCACAGAAGAGGTTTTTTATCCACTTATTATGCCACAAAACGACAAGTCATAGGACCCAAAAAAACACTTAATCTCCGACGTAAAGTACGGAGTCCGTATAGCCTATGGCTCATCGGACAATAAAACATAAAAACAAGAAAACAAGGAACACAGAACACGTGTCCGTCGAAGCTCAAAGAGCGAAGACGGATAGAGCATAAAGCACAGAATATTAAACAAAAAACAATAAAATGGGTTGCTTTAAAAATAAAAAAAGAGCTGCTCGAAATACGATTCGAACAGCTCAGTTAAACCTAATAAAACCAAGTAGAGCTTTTTCTCAGTTGCCTGGTCTAATAGACAACCCGCCCCCGACCGCGAGCCCTAAGTAGCTCGCTAATCATATCTTCCCTTTCTCTAGTCTGAACTTTGAACAAACTAATTGAATTCCTAATGGATTCTCTCACAACAAAACTACAAGAAGTGATAATCAGCTCGCTAATGAAATAAGCAACGGCAGTAGCAATGTGTCCAGTCATGATTAAAAAATAGGTCAAACACAGTCTCACAAGAACGGAGTAAATATTCTTAACTGGCCTTTTAATAATTAGTTTCAAAGTATCGCGCCCAAAGGCAACCTCTGGAACTTTGACAAAAGCAAAGAAGCATACAAATATGGTAATAGCCACCATAACAATGGGGAGAATAATCACGTTGACTCCCCAAATCAAGAACAGTGCAAAGTTGCTAAGATTTTGAAGAGTTCCTTGGTCTCCAATTCCCTGCCAAATGCACACATACAGGAAAATGAAGGCAGGCGACATCAATTGAACAAGGCTAACCAAGACCTTGCTGAGAAAAGCTGGCCAAAAACCTTTTTCTTCCTTCTTGTCATCAGCTTGCCATTTGGCAATAGCCATACGCGTCTGATTCTCAGTCAAGTTAAGCTTCCTTAGCAGTTTTTCATCAGACCTTTTCATAAGGCAACCCTCCATGATTGTTAATGTTCACACACAAACTAACTGATAATAATATCACAAAAAAAAATTTCTGTCAATGCCTTTATTTTAACTTTTTATACGAAAAAAAATTAGCTAAATTAGCTAATTTTTTACATATTTATTAATAAAACTTAAATTTAATCAAACCAAACCGAATAAATTCGGTCTTTTCGTAAAACTTCAACATACTTAAGTTTATTTGATTCTCCAAGTGTAGATTTACGCAATTTTAAATCCTTATCAAAACTTAAATCTAACTGTAAATTTAGCTTTGGAATACCTGCTTGCTTTTGCACCATTAAATTATAAATTCCCGCATCAACATAATCTCTAATTTGCTGTGGAAGCTTGTATTGCCAAGTAACTGTTTTCGAACTTTGCGGTTCAATTTGGAAAAAAGTCCCAAAAGCTGTTTTGCTAAATTCTTCATAAGTATCAATATCTTCACTTTTAACTTCAAGATCGCCAACTTTCAACTTGATAAGCTCACTGCCAAGTGGTGTATACAATCTAGTATAAGTTCGATATCGAGTAGTTTTCCAACTAAAAGTCCCTAAATTTTGATAATTAACACTAACTGTAGCAATTAAATTTTTATTTTCATCAACTGAAAGTGCGTATTGCAAAGTTCTTTCCATAACTGAATCAGTTTTCAGCGCAGCTAAATTAGCATCAACAAGCATAATATAATCACCAGCATAACCTTTTACTTGTCCAGCCCAATTATTTTGCAAAGCTAAATTTTCAAGTTCAACATCTGTAAAATAAACTTGGATTTGTTTTTCTTCAACTTGCTCAGTAACTATTTCTACCAAGTCATTAAACTGATTCATTGGCAAAGTATACATCCGCTGTAATATTTGCTCGCCAAGTTCACCAATTATATCTTTACGATCTGACTCTTCAATGCCTTGATTGTAGTATCCAAATTCAACTTGATATTGCAGTTGTTCCCAAAAATTATCCTGCTTGAACAACAAATCTTGCACAGTAAAATTTCCCAAAACAGCCATCATGCTCTCAAGAACAGTTGGAGTAACAGCAATAACTCCATCAAGCTTTTCAGTTCCACCTTCTGCATGATAAAACCACATCGCCTTTTCTGCTGAAGTTGGAAAATCTGGCCACCAATTACTGTCTCGAAAATACCAGTGATCCTGAGCCATATATTTTTCTATCGGCAAAGGTGGCTCAACCTCAAGCTTGCCAATCATTAATTTATCTAAATTGTAAGAATTATCTGTAAAGAAACTAACTACTTCAGCATTTTTTATTTTTAAAATTCCATAAGTTCCAATAAAACCTCCGCTCGGACGCATTTCTCGATTATTTTGCAAAATGAAAAGATAGGTTTTTTCTTCTGGATAACCAGAAAATGCTGGCAACAATTCTGCCACAGTAATTAAACTATTAAATGTTTTTTTGATTTTAGGTAATTTTGTTTGCAATGGTACAATCGCTCGATCAAAAACAAACAATGGATGTTGGGAGTTAATCTCAATCATTTTTTCACTGACTAAATCCAAATCTTGCTGAGTAACTTTCAAATCTTCAACTGATTCTGCTAAAACTTGCAAAATTTCCCCTTTTTGTTCTGGCGTAATATCTTGCCAAACAATTTTATCAGTATTTAATAAAGTTTTTATTTCTATCCCCTTTTCTGTAATTCTTTTCAAAGCGCCAGCAGTTATTTCACCAATGGAAATAATGTCTTTAGCAGTTTTATATTGATCATTAATAAAACTAGCTTTGAGTAAACCAGCCTTGCCAACCAAGTCCAAAGCTTCCCCAGATTTTTTAAAACTATTTTCTGCTTCAGCTAACTGATCAACTGCTTCTTGAAACTTTTGTTCTAAAAGTAGATTTTCAGAATTTTGCAAAAATGCTTGTCCAGCTAAACCTTGTTCATAGGCTAATTGCACTGTTTGGTAATATGGACGGATATATACAACTGCTAAAATTGCACATATCAAAAAAATAATAACTAAAACAATCAACAAATATTCTAATACTTTTAAAGCAATTAGAAAAAAAGAACCCAAAGATAATTTCTTTTTTGGTGCTGGTTTATGATAACTTAAAAAATTTTGTTTATGCTTTTCCATAACAATGTTATTATAGCAGTTTTAAGAAAAACTTAACATTTAGAAGCAATTTACCACTCAAAAATATCAATTATATTTCTAATTGAATTCTTAATTCTATCAATTGTTTTTTGTCGTCCAATAATTCTAATTCCGCCAGTTACAGATTCAGCGATTTCCTGATCTTGGGGCAATTTCTGTGTATATAAATACTCTCCAACTAAATGCTCAATCTTACCAAGAGAAATGTTTTCCTTTTTTGATAATTTTTTCATATTTGTTGACCGTTCGCTATTCCAAAATTCATTAAAAGCCTTTTCAACGTCATCTGATTTACTAACTTTTGGTAAATTTCCTTCAATAAACTTTCGTATAAGTTCCTTTTTCTTACGAAGGTGCACATCTCGATCAAACACCCTTAAAATATCATCCGTTTTCTTTTCTCTCACTCTATCAGAAGTAATATTTTTTAATCCTGCAATTAATTTAATAATATAATCAAAGTTAACAATAACGGTCACTGTTAATTCTGTTTCAAAATCAATCTGATCTAAAATAGATTCAACTTCCCTATCTTGATTTTTACGATCTTCATGAATATCCAAATATTTGCTTTGATAATCATAAAAATCTTGCTCACTTATTCCAAGATCATCGAATGAAAACTCTGCAAAAGTTTCTAATGACGATTTTAAGCGCAATAAATCACGAAAGTTTTTTACAAAAGTTGCTTTATCTTCTTCTCCTTGAAGTCCATTAACACTTTCAATAGTGGGAACCTGTGATTTTAGTTCATCCAATTTTTTAGTAAATTCTTTTTTTTGAACTGCGTATGGTTTTTTGAAAACAATCTCTTTTGCATTTTCATCACCGTACAACGCCAGTGCCTTGTCAGTATTTTCCTTTAAGTTTCTAAATGAAACTATATTACCATGAGGCTTATCTGAATTAAGTAATCTATTTGTTCTGGAATATGCCTGTATCAATCCATGGTATCGTAAATTTTTATCTACATATAAAGTATTTGTTAATTTACTATCGAAGCCAGTCAAAAACATGTTTACAACTAAAACCAAATCTACCTCTTTACTTTTTACCCTTTTTTGTAAATCTTTATAATAATTATAAAACTTATCGGTTGAATAATTTGTAGCAAATTCTTTATTATAATCTTTAATGCAATCTTCTAAAAAGTCTCTTGAATGTTTATTAATTTTATCGCCTTTATCAGCAAACACATCAACATCTAAATAATCTGAATTATCGTCTTCGTTTATTTGATAAGTGAAAATGGTCGCGATCTTAAAATTTTCTTTTTTCTTCTTTTTTAATAATGAATAATATTTTTTCAAAATTTCAATATTCGGCGTAGCAAAGATTGCATTGAATTTTCCATTTTTGGTTTTTCTTTTCCAATCCACCAGAATATAATCTATAATTTTTTCTAATCGCTCATCACTTTCAAGAACTTCCCTTGTGTCTATTCCTTTAACTAATGTTTCAGCAAAAATATCAGCGTCCAAAGTATATGGATCTTTCTTTTTGTATTTACCAACATATTCCACAGCAAATCCAAGTACATTATTATCATCAATAGCATGAGTAATTATGTATTTATGTAAACAATCACCAAATACATCAGCTGTAGTTACCCCGCCAACATTATTCTCTGCGAAAATAGGAGTACCAGTAAATCCAAATAATTGTGCTTTTTTAAAAAACCCTTTAATACTAGCATGAGTTTTCCCAAATTGACTGCGATGGCACTCATCAAAAATGATTACAACCTTTTCATTCGCTAAATATTCAAACTGTTTAAGATAATTTTCTCGACTAATAGCAATATCCAATTTCTGAATTGTAGTAACAATTAATTTTCTATTTTTATCTTTCAACTGTTTAACTAAATTACTAGTATTGTCAGTTCCGTCAACTGAACCAGCAGAAAAAGAATTAAACTCTTTAGTAGTCTGAATATCAAGATCTTTTCGGTCGACAACAAACAAAACTTTTTTCACGTCTGGCATTTTAGATAAAACTTGACTGGCCTTGTATGAGGTTAATGTTTTACCTGAACCAGTCGTATGCCAAATATAACCATTTTTATTTGATTCCTTAACCCTCTTTTCAATTGCTTTAACAGCATAATACTGATATGGACGAAGAACCATTGGAATACTCAACGATTCGGCAAGTACAGTATGTTCGGCAATCATCTCTGAAAGATTACATTTTTCCAAAAATATTTCCGCAAATTCATCGAGGTTAGTTATCTTTTTATTATCCACATCTGTCCAGAAAAATGTATATTCAAATGATTGTTTTGGATTATTAGAAAAATATTTAGTATTTACTCCATTTGATATTACAAAAATTTGTACATATTCAAATAAAGTTCCGACAAAAGAATGTTTGTGATATCTTTGAATTTGGTTAAAAGCTTCTTTCATTTCTACACCACGCCGTTTTAGTTCAATTTGCACAAGTGGCAAACCGTTTACAAGTAAAGTTACATCATATCTATTCTCATACCTTCCGACTTGTGTAATTTGTTGCGTAACTTGGTATTCATTTTTACACCATTGATCTGTATTGAAAAATCTAATAAATGAAAAATCTTCATTATCTCTTGGTAACACAAATCTATCACGCAAAGTTTTGGCTTTTTGGAAGCGATCACCTTTATTTAAGTGGCTTAATACTCTTTTAAATTCTGCATCAGAAAACTTTGTTTTGTTGAACTTTTCTAGTTGACTTCGCAAATTTTTATTCAGTGCTTCATTATCTTTAAGTACAATAAAATCAAAACCTTGTTTTTCAAGTTTTTTAATTAAAGTGTTTTCTAGTTGTTGTTCTGATTGTGACATATTAATTTTGTGCTAATATTGAGGTGCTTTCCAAAATTTATGTTTTTTATTTTGTTCTTTCAGTAAATTTTCTCGTTTACTCCAATCCTGCTTTTCATTTCCTTCTGCCGTCATCTTATTAACATCAGGTCCTTTTAATCCAGCATAAAGTCCCGCAATCTCATATCGCACACCTTGATTATCATTTGGATTTAATTTTAGCAACAAACGAAACAATTTTATTGCTTGATCATTTTTTCCTTCATCCCAATAAATATCAGCCCTATACTGAAGTGCTCTCATATATGCACGATTTTCAATATGACCCCATAACATTTCCTCTGGCCATTTAGGGAATTTTTTTAACGTTTTTTTATAAGCAATTTCAATCATTTCCTGCACCTTTTTTTGATCGCCCAAGGCACCATAAACAGAAACCAAACCGATATATGTTTGAACATAGTCTTTATCTATTTCTAATGCTAAGTTTAATAACAAAAGAGCTTTTTCCTCATTATCGGGACCATCATATAAAGATTCCATGGCATCATAATAAGCATCGTCTTTAAGTTGTTGTGTTTTTTGTGACATAAATTTATTATTCGCTTTTTAATTTCTTTTTTTGATCTTCTATTAAAAGGTCCGTTTATTCCTGTATTCTTGTTTGAATAGCAAAATAGGTTTGCCCAAAAGCCACAACCTCTTTTGCTGGATCAAAGTTTTGAATTACTAAACAACAAGTATATCTAGATAAATGCACATCTTCAACCTCTCTTTTTCCCCCTGAACCGAGATCAACCATTTCGTGCATATCAACAAAATGGTTGTGGATATCTTGACCACTGTTTTTGCATGCATCTTTCACTTTTGCTAAAACTGGCAAAAAATTATTATATTCAACACTTATAAAGTTCTCGAACCGTCCCATATTCTGACTGATATTCATTGATTTTTTTATTTTTTCAAAAATGTTATTGTTCATGTTTTTGTATTGTTTAAATAAGTTGATCATAATCATCTTTATGGAAAAAACTATACATATCGGAGAAGCAAACTATCAGACAAGCAAGATTTTGTTTCATTATCTTTTCATGTCTATTCCAATCAAAATCTTTCCTTTTTATTGGTACTTCTATTAAAAAAAACTGGAAAATAATTTCAGAAGGAATAATCCTTTCTTTATACAAATCATGGTCAGTCATTTTTTC
Organism: uncultured Gammaproteobacteria bacterium; assembly: GCA_964434235.1. Lineage (GTDB taxonomy): Bacteria > Patescibacteriota > Patescibacteriia > UBA11705 > JABHMO01 > JABMRF01. The sequence goes on from CAYSUN010000006.1 coordinate 17,592, forward strand.
AAAATCATCACGAGATTTCAAATCCACGAACTCAACAAAACTTCTAAGAAATATATTAAAAAAAAGTTCGTGTAATTTTTTATATTTTTTTTTGTTCAAAATATTTTTTTGACAATTTACTCATTTTTCGTAGCCCCTGTTGTTCAATAAAATTCTTTTCTAATTTTTCAGTATCTTCCCACATGAAAAAAAAATCTTTTACTCCATGCTCTTTGTTTAATATTTCATCAAACTACTCCCTCACATTAACCATTCCCAGTAATCTCTGAATTGCCTTTTTATGCAAAATAGGATCTTTTTCAAAAAAATATCTATCCAAGTCAATATCAAGATCCTTTTCTTGCTTGCATTTTTTCATAAAAATTTTAATTAAAGTGTTATTTATTTATGACATTAAAATATTTTCACTTCGATAATAGCTTTTATTTCTTTCTCTAGCTCATTAAAAAAGTCCTCAACATTTTCTATGTTTACAATATCAATTAAAAAATAATCTGTTTTAGCATTGTTGTCTTTATTTAAATATGTATAATAAATTTCTAATAAAAATGATTTATCAATTTCTTTTATTGAATATTTCAATTCGTCCATTAATTTCGAATTCGGAAATGAAACTTCTTGTAACTTCTCAAAATTATCACAAATTATAATAGGAATTCGAAAAGTATTTATCATAGACTTCGCACTCCTCGTCTCTTTTGAAATTCGTGACTTAACATGCCATTCTTTATAATATATTTGAGCATTCAAACATTGTGTTATTGCTTTAAAGATAATATCTTGATTATTTAAATTCGAAGTAAATAATTTTGCAACTTTTTCCTGTTTTAAATGACGAAAATCATTTTTAGGTATATCTGCTGAATATCTTTTGTGATGTATTTTTAGGCCTGTTTCTGCCTCCAATTTTTTTACAGCTCTATCTTCATCCATTTTATCAAACCAAAAAGCAATTTCTTGATTTATGTATTTACACTCAATAAATAGCTGAACGTCTATTATACATTTGGACTGAGATAAGTCAGTGCAAGATCCAAAACTTTTTTCTGCTATTAAATCAATTTCCCTAACATTATTTAAAATATTGTCATAATAATAAGGACTAATCACCAAATTCCATCCATTTTTTCTAAATAAATCAATTACCTTTTTATGAGTAATTATTCCACTATTCTCGATTAAACTATTTATTTTTTCTTGTTCAGGCATATACTCACACAAACAACCCCTGCATCAGCCCCTTTTTCCACTGCTCTGCATTGATTATTTGCTTTTGTTTTAATTCTATTAAATTATCTAATGATGATAAAAAGTTGGCGATTTTTTGTTGTTCTTCTAAGCACGGTAGGCTTATTCCCATTTCTGACAAAGTACTTAAAACTATATAAGGAGTATTTCCCTCTTTCTTTTCTTTTACGATACGAATATGTAATTTTTTTTCTAAAAGATATTTTATATAAAAAATATCTTCGCTGAATTCATCTAAAACATAAGTCCGTTGATAGGCATTAAACTTACCTTTATAATAATGAATATATCCAACATTTGCCCCATTGTCTGAAATCAAAAGAGCTTCTGCGTCAAAAGCATATTTATCTATTTTATACCATTCTTTTGCACATGTATAAAAACGGTATTTCCCATCTTTAATCATTGCGTTCGCGTCTAACTTTCCCGTCTTTATTCGACATATTTTCCCCAACTTCATCTCCACACACGCAGAATAATCATTCCCCTTTTCATCTTTAAACCTAATCTCCTGCGAAAATATTTTCTGCATCATGCCTTTTTTGTATTGCTGTAGATTTTTCTTTTGCTCGCGCAAATTTTCTATCCAGTTGTCGACTGAAGTAAGAAAGGTGGCGATTTTTTGTTGTTCCTTAGCTACTGGAATAATTACCTTTAACTTTTTTAAATGCCCACTTGTAACAAGAGGCTGCCCAGAGCCAAATACTAAACGATTAATATTTTTTGATTTCAAATAATTAAAAAAGAAATCAATATTATTATCATTTTTTCCTTCTAGCACCAGTGTATTATCTGTTACGGCAAACTGACCAGAAACTTTATTTATTTGACCTGCATTTGCACCTACCCGAGCGATAAGAATATAATCACCTTTAAATGAAAATTTTGTGGATTTACCTATTTCACCTGTAGACCCATAAACAGGATAATTTCCAAAAATTTCCGGTTTATCCTTGCCAGATTTAATATCAGTAAAAACCTCTCCCAACTTCTTTTCCTCCCACGCACTGAGAAAGCCTGAAAAACGGAGGGCTGAGATAAGTTTATTTTGTTTTTTTGTTTTTAGTTTCATGTTTTTTAAATAGTTTTTCTTTCTTCTTATCTTTATACTCAGAGCAGAAGTTTACTCGCACAAGAAAATACCACTTCTCCCAAAATTTTAGTTGACTATACCAAATCGCAAAATGGATCTCTCTTGTAATCGGGTCAATTTTATCTTTTATTATTTTTATTTGATTTGAAAACTTTTCGGAGTTATCTTTCAACACAATTATATTTTCACCCAATAATTTATTAAAAAAATCGACACGATTTTCCAGAATCGCTACTTTAGAAAAATCATTTAAAACATCTATAGTGTTATTCAACATATTAACATTATCATTAGCGACCTCTAAGTGCACGACAAACTTCAAAACATCTCCTACCACCTTATACTTAAGCATTTTGGATATATTAAATTTTTCAATATGAAACAATGTAAATCGTTTTAAAAAAATCCCCACAGATTCATTAATCTCTTTTACAGATTTAATTATTAATAAATTCATCTCTAATTGATAAATTTGCAAGGCTACAAATTCATTAAGTCTTTCTAATAATACAATCAATTCTTCTCTTTTCATTAAAGAACTAATCCAAGTCTGTCCGAAAACAAAAAACAAAAAAGCAAAAAATGCTCCAGCGAAAGAAGATATAAAGGGTAACCAATTTATCTGTGATAAATAATCCATAGTCTTAATTTTAACACTTCTAATTTAAGCGAAAAAGTATATAACTCCTACTAAATTCTGTGGATAAGTTGACAAAATGACATAATACTTATATAATCATGATGTAAGTAATGAAGCAATTCATAAGCTTACCCCATTTTGATCAAAATCCGCTTTCTGGCGGGTTTTTGAATTTTAAAATTTCTTCCTACCAAAACTAAAATTCTTATAAAATCTATTCCTATTTAATCGATACTCAAAATCTTCTCCATATAATATTTTTTCTATTACTCCATCATTTAACGCATCAATAACTTCCCGTCCGATATGATCACGCACCCCAAAAACGTAACATCTTTTATTAAAATTTTCTGTTATATATCTAACTGCATACATCAAATCACCATCCCCTGAAAAAATCACAATATTATCGTATTTATCTTTCAATCTTATTAAGTCAACTGTCATTTCCACATCCATATCGCACTTTTTTTCATAACCTGTTTTATTATTTGCCTCACGAATATATTTAACTCTTTTTTTAATAAGATAAAATCGATTCATTTTTGCTCTTTCTAAAATAGATCTAGACCAATCAATAACATCTTTTGTACTTTCTTTCGGTTCAAAATCTTCTCTGTAATAAAACCTTCTTAATTCTACTGATCCATCAGAAAATTTTCTAACTAATTGAGCAAGATTCTTAATATCAACTTTCCATTTAAGACTATTTTTCCACTTCTCTACATTACCATAATCTACAATTACAATAGTTCTATCCTTTATATTTTCAAATGACTCTATAAAACTATTAACTTCTTTTCTTTGAGATTGCACCATTTATTTTAGATTAAAAAGGTTTTTAATTTTCAATTCTTCAAAAAATTCAAAAACTTTAACAAAACTTCATATATTTTTCCTTGATCGCCAAACAAGTTAAGTTCTTGATATGCTTGTGCCATAAATGAAAAGTCGAAATTTTTTAATTAAAGTATTATTCTATCACCACAAACATCATCTTTAAACATTTTACATCTCTAAATTAAGCTAAAAAAGTTAATAATATGTGGATAAGTTGACAAAATGGTAATTTTTGCTATAATAATAATGTATTTGGCATCCAGCTTCGGTTGGAAGCTCCGCGGTTCGCTTTGCGAATCGCTTTTTTATTTAAATTGTTTTTTAAATTTATTAATAATTTCACTAAAAATTAATCTTTCAACTACACCAAATCTTCTTAATAAACGTTCTTTCCCTATACTTCTACCTTGTGTTATATTAACTGCACTTTTCTTCTCTTCTACAATAACAACATGCTGATACCACGGTAATGGTTCTTTTACTTTAGAAGTTAATGGTAAAATAAAACATAAATCTTTATTATATTTTTTCAAAATCAAAACAGGCCTTTCAAATAATTTCTGTTTACCGTCTACCTCATACCCAACATTCTTTCCTATTGCTGCCCACCAAACTTCTTTTTCTCTAAAGTATACCTCCTTCTCATTATCAAAAATATGATGTCTCACTTTTAGTTTTGTCCAATCAATAAATTTTTGTTTTATTTTGTTTAGATCCATAACTAAAAAGGTTTTTTAATTTTCAATTCTTCACAAAATTCAAAAATCTTATTTTGTAAATCAACTTCATCTTCCTGTAGATTTTTTAAATCTTTAGCTACTACATCAATATCAATCGGCTCTTCTTCCTCAAAAGTATCAACATATCGAGGAATATTTAGATTAAACTCATTTTCTTTGATTTCAATCAAGCTTGCACGATGAGAATATTTTTCAATTTCTTTTCTGCTTTTATATGTATCAAATATCCTTTCTAAATTATCATTAGTTAAAGTATTTTGATTCTTTCCCTTTTCAAATTCTCGTGAAGCATCAATAAATAAAATATCATCATCTTCTCTTCGACATTTTTTAAAAACAAGTACTGTAGCTGGAATTGATGTTCCATAAAACAAATTACCAGGTAAACCAATCACGGCATCGAGATAATTTTGTTTTTCAATAATATATTTTCTTATTTGTCCTTCTGCCCCAGATCGAAATAATGCTCCATGTGGTAAAACAATTGCCATCGTGCCATTATCTGCCAAATGATAAAGCATATGCGTTACAAAAGCATAATCTGCCGCACCTTTGGGCGCTAAACGACCGTACTGAGAAAATCTTTCATCTTGCGCTAATACTGGGTCACTATCACTTTTCCATTTTACAGCAAAAGGTGGATTCGCAACGATTGCTTCAGCTTTTAAATCTAAATGCATATCATCTGTTAATGTATCACCTCTACGAATATCAAAATGCTCAAAATGAATACTATGTAAAATCATATTCATGCGTGCCAAATTATAAGATGTCCGGTCTAATTCTTGTCCATAATAGTCAACTACTTCCGTAAACTCATTAAGCCGAAGTAAAAGTGAACCAGATCCACAAGTGGGGTCATAAGCTGAACGAACACGTTTTTTGTCTTGTGAAACTATTTTAGCTAATAATCTAGACACCTGTGCCGGTGTATAAAACTCTCCACCCTTTTTACCAGCACCAGCCGCAAACTCACCTATTAAATATTCATAAGCATCACCGAGTAAATCACTTTTTGCATTTTCAAATTGAAAATCTATACCATCCAATAATGTTAAAACCTCCACTACCACTTCATTTTTTTTATCTTCACTAGAACCTAATTTTGAAGAAATTAAATCAACATCAGCAAACAATCCCTTAAAATCATCCTCACTCGCTGTCCCAGTGGCGGTTTGCTCAATAGTATTTAATACATTTTTCAAATCTTCTAAGATAAACTTATTTTCGTTACCTATTTCGCCCCTTCCTTTTTTTACTAAGTATGAAAATAATTCCTTTGGTTTTAAGAAAAAACCAAAATGTCCCAAACAAGCACTTTTTACTTCTTGCAAAACAGACTGACCTTCTTTTGTTGTTTCATCAATTTCAACAAACTTAAAATTCTCTTTAGACAAAAGTTGCTCGTCAACGTAACGAATAAGTTTACCTGAAAGATACCTATAAAAAATAAAACCAAGGATATAATTTTTGTATTCATCTGCGTTTATTTTTCCACGAAGAGTATTCGCAACTCCCCAAAGTTGCTTTTCTAAACTCTTTTTTTCTTCTGCTGTCATATTTGTCTAAAATTTAATAATATATGATTATATTTTAGCAAAAACTTACCTTAAAATCAATGAAAAACCTAAGTGCTTTACACTTAGGTATATTTTTTTACTTGTGTCGATAAAAGAGTTCAAACTTAATATTTCTTTCTCGCAAAAACCTTTTAAATTCACCTGCAACCAACATTACATTTGCAACAAAGTCTTCATCATAATGATCTCGAAAAAGTAACGCGAAAGGACTATTTGTTCTATGATTATTATCAAAATAATACATTTTGTATCCAGGAAAAACCTTATCCTTAATCTTAAATCCATAAATATAACCTTCACGATTCCAGGGGAAATAATTAACTATCGAGCTAAGTACTTTCCCGGTTTCTGGATCAGACCAAACAATGAAATCTTTTACTAGTGCTTCCAAAAATGATCGAAATCCTTGCTTCTCAATAAACTTAAACGTAAAAAGTGCCCACGCCGCCCTTTCCTTTAACGGAATTTCCTGTTTTGGCAAAATAATCCCTCCTGTTAATAAAGAACAAATTGATTTTTTATACTATCTTAAATGTTATAATTTGTAAAGTTCTTTTGCTTATATTTATGATCCGTAACAGATCCGAATACAAATTTTGTAGTGCGAAACTCTTTTAGGACTTGCGACTTACTACTTAATTATTGAAACTTAATTACTTATCTCCACTTCCACATATACTTTAACCAACTATAAATATGCACTCGAGTAAGTTTATTAAAAAGAGTACTTATCCCCTGCCCATCAGCTGATTGTCGGCGATGTAAATGAATAACTTCTGCTTCTGGATGATAAACAACCTTATAACCAAGTTGATTTATTCGACGACAAAAATCTGTATCCTCAAAATACATAAAAAATCTTTCATCAAAAAACCCAACTTCGCTTAAAACTTTTTTTGGAATTAGCCAACATGAACCTTGAATCCACTCAACTTCAGAAGTTTTGTTGTGATCAAAATCTGCCATTAAAAATCTTTTTAACTCGTTTTCAGCCCAAGGTAATTTACCAAAAAACGTACGCCGGTAAATCGGTGTCCAAAACTTGTGCCAACGATAACAAGTATATTGCAAAGTTCTATCTGGATTAAGCAACCTCGGCGCAATCAACCCAACATTGTCTTGAGCTTGAACATAATCTAATAGTTTTTGGATTGTTTGAGGTAAAACAAAAATATCAGGATTCATTATTAAAACATAATCACCGTTAGCTTTTCTAAAACCAAGATTATTACCTCCGCCCATGCCAAGATTTTTTCCAGTTTGATAAAATTTAACTTTTGGAAAACGATCTTTTAGCATTTGTTCGATTCCATCGCTCGAATCATTATCAACAACAATAATTTCCAACGGCAAACCGACCTCAGCTTCTAGCAAGGATTTTAAACAATTCTTGACTAAACCTTTTTGATTGTAGTTCACGATAACAACAGAAAGCATATAAAAAAACAAATTTACCAATAATTACAGACATTACCAATTATAAACTTAATTAAGAATCAGTAACATTTGTCTAAATTTGTAAATTTGTTTTTTGTTTTTATTTTTTCAGTTTACTTAAACCAAACCGCTAAATCTTCTTCTTTTACTTTATTATTCTTCCAAATAATCTGTCTTTTTGCTAGGAGCTGTTTTCTATTTTTGAACC
>CAYSUN010000006.1:25387-37906 GCA_964434235.1 uncultured Gammaproteobacteria bacterium
AATCTTTTATTACTTTCAAATTTTTTATTTCAAACAAAAATACATAAATTAATTTCATCAATTCATAGAAAAAAACTGATAATCTAAACTTGGGCAAACATTTGGTTAAAAAGAAAAGATGATTTCTATATGAATAATAATTGGCAAAACTTGATTTTCTTCGGCGATTTTTGGCAATTTGCAATTTTGTTAATTTGTCCTGAGTTGTTGTTACTGTTCGATCGTGATAAGCAACTGATCTTGGCACTCGCCAAATTTCCCAACCCGCCAAACGCAAACGAAAAGACAAATCAACATCTTCCTTATAACTAAAAAATAATTCATCAAAAAACTCTTGTTGATACATTACTTCTTCCAAGGCTTTGCGACGGAAAAACGGCACCGCACCAGAAACCCCAAAAACTTGTTCTAACAAATCATATTGTCCCTCATCAACCTCCCCACTACCCAAATCTACAACTCTAAAATTTTTGGAAATTTGTAAACCAACTGAATCAATATATTTTGTTTTTTGTTCATCTTGCCAACGCAAAAGTTTACCCGTCAAAGCACCAATCATAGAATTTTTATCCATAAAATCCACTAAATTTTGGATATAATCTGGTTCCAACAAAACATCTTGATTTAAACACAAAACATAATCAGACCTTGTCCAATGTATTGCTTGATTGTGAGCCTTGGCAAAACCAACATTTTCCTTATGCTTTATAACTTTTAGTTGCGGATATCTTTCAGCAATCAATTCCAAAGTTTTATCAGTTGAGCCATTGTCAATTATAATTATGGAAAAATCCTTAAAAGTTTGATCCAAAACAGATTGAAGACATTTTTCTATGTATCGTTCACCATTCCAAGTTACTAAATTTATCGAAACTCTAGGCATAATATATATAAGTATTATTTTTTATTTTCGAACTTTTGGCGTGACAAAAAATCCTAAATGATATTTTTGGCCAAGCATTAATCTTGTCTGAGCATCAATAGCTGGAATCGCTCCAAAAAGGATAAAAGTGATTGGCAACAAAATCCACTGTAAAAACATTATGGCATATTTAAAGCGAGAATGATGTTTGGGCCGTGGCGGTAAAACTAATAAACTAATAAATGCAGAAAAAAACATCCCAATCATAGCCAAACTCATTAAATTTTGTAAAACATATGGTGCATTTTGAACTATAACAGTACTCGACTGTGGACTATTCCCAGCCACCCACAACGGCAAATAACCAAGCAAGAATAAAAGGATCGGCGCAGTAGCCCAAGTATACATTCCCTCAAGTTGATTAAAAATAAGTCGCATTTTTTTCCCAAAAGGAATATTTTTATTTTCGCGAAAACTTTTAAGCATATAAGGCAAATGTTCTACTCCCCAAGCCCAACGTCGTTGTTGTTTATATAAATTTTTAAAACCAGTCCAATAGTTATCGTCCATAACTGTATCCATGGAAACAGGCACATACATTGGTTCTACCTTATAATTGCCATTATAACGGAAAAAACATTGTAAAAAAATTCTAGAATCATCAGTCACAATATCTTTTTGCCAATAATCAACATCTAACAAAGCTTGAAAACTCATTGAGTGTGAACTAAATGTAAGTAATCTCTCTGGTCTAATAAGTTCCATCATTAACCAAAAAACTGTACCAAAAGCAGTTACGCGCATAGCCGCTGGCGCATCCCAAATATTATTATTGTAATTAACTGCTGGCTGATATGAAACTTTTGTTGGTGTTGGATGAGTTAAATATTTATATGTTAGATGAGCAAAATATTCTGGGTGCACACAAGTATCACTATCAAAATACGAAACAATTAAATTTTCATAAGCTAAACCAAGTTCATCAACAAACTCTTTTGAACGTTGGCCCATCCAATGTGCATTAGCTCCCTTGCCTTTCATTTCACCTTCTAACCCATCAGGATGAATTGTGGTATAAACCTTAAAAAACTTATCTCCAAATTCTTTTTTCAAAGCTTCTGCTTTAGGAATAAAATCACTTTCAACTCTGCCTTCACCACCTAAAATAATAATCATTTTATCATTTGGATATTTGCTATTGCCTAAACTTTCAAAAGTTGAACGAAGGACTTTTAATGATTCCCCATAAGTAGGTAAATAAATTATATGATAAATTTTTTGCCAATTAGGAATTTTTTTGACTTTTTCTAACCAAGCAATAGATATAGCTTTACGATATTTAGCAAAAGAAGCACTGGCCAAAAAAACAAAATAAACAACCCTAAATAGCCAGAACAAATCAAAAACAATAATAAAATAAATAACCCAAAGTGGCTTAATAAAAGATAAACTTATCGCCAACACAAAAGTAGTCCAAATCAGTAAACCTGGGATCATCTCGTGAAATCGATATAATTTGGTCTTTTTAAGCATATTCCTAGTTTTTAGAATAGCACAATTGGATAAAATGTTCAAGGTGTACTTTAATCTAAATTTAGATTAAAAAAGCTGGACAAAAACCAGCTTTTATTGTTCAATTATTTACTTAAAAACATTGTATAAAGTATAACCAATACCCAAAACAAACATTATTATCAAAAGAAATCCAATAGCCTTAAATTTAGGCAAACTAAATTCTGGCTTTTGATCACCCATTTTCTTGGCTTTCCAAAACATTAAAACTAACAAAACGCCAGACAAGCCAAAAGTCAAACCACCAGCAATACTCATTGTCTTAATAAAATCTCTGGCACTAAACAAAAATATCATTAAAGGTACACTTACGACGACTAACCATGACAAAAAATTAGAAAATTTTAAATCATACTTGAATAATTCTTTAGTTGTAATACCAATTGTTAAAAAGCTAGTCCCCATAGCAAAAAAAGCAAATAAATTACCAAAAACTATCATCAGCGTTCCAACTTTTTGGCCAAGTCCAATTGTGGCAACTTCAGTTGTCCCAATGCCAGTTGCGCCAACCACAATAAAAGCAAAAATTGAATAAATAACGATTGGAATAACACTACCAGTAACAACTGCTATTTTAATTTTTTTAGGATTTTGCCGTAATATTTCTCGAAGTGGAACAATCGAAGCTGCCCCACCAAAAGCAAACAAGATTACACCATAAGGCAAAAATGCTTGATTAAAATTAACGTATGAAATATTCGCCAACTCAATATGACCAAAAGTAAAAATAAAGATACCTACAATTATTATTAAAAACATGAAAACCATCCAAAACTCAAAAACTTTTACCAAATCAAGACCAATTAGTAAAATAAAACTGGCAATAGCAAGAAAAACTAAACTATAAAAAAAACTACTGCCTCCGAACAAGGCTTGAATCACCTCTCCCTCCCCGATCAAGTAAGCAGTCAATGCTCCATACCCAGCAATTAAAGAAGAAAATATCGCTAGGCGATAAGCAAATTTTCCTAAATATTTTTTGGCGTAACCAGCAATTTGATGACGAAATCTTGTACGAAGCACAACCTCACAAAACATCAAATTCAAAAGCAAAGCAGCCAAACCTAAAACAATTAGCATGGCTAACCCCAAACTAAAACCAACCTGTGCCACCACAAAAGGCACGCCTAAAATGCCAGCCCCAATAATTGTTCCGACTAAAGTGGCGACTGCTTCACCAAAAGCAAATTTTTCTTTGATAAAATTTTTCATTTTAAATTTTAGTGAAAATGACAAGTATAAATAGTTTTCGATTCTAAATTATTTTGACCCTCAACAAAAAGACCTCCACTGCTAGTTTCTTCAAGTTTTTCTAACGCTCCACCTTTAACTATACAAGTAAACTTTTCAAACCAATTCGGAGCACTACGAAAATAAACAATTTTTTCCGGTGATTTAAAACTAGCGTAAATAAAAAACATAGCTAAAATCACAGCTAAAATAAAAAATAATAATATTAAATATCGGGATCTTAAATGCATATTTTTATACAACCCTTATTTCAATTAAATTTAAATTTCCACTTTTACCAATTGGTACTCCACCAATAACAATAAAACTATCACCTTTTTGAGCCAATTTATTTTTTATTAAATAATTTTCTGCTTTTTCAATAAACTGATTATTGGTTGTACATTTCGGTAGAACAAAAGGTCGAACACCCCAAGTTAAACACAACTGCCTTTTCACTCTCTCTTCTGCGGTAGCTACAAAAATTGTTTTTTCTGGTCTATAGCGACTAACAATTCTGCCTGAATGACCAGAAATCGAAGCAACTAAAATAAATTTTACTTTAACTTGATCAGCCAAACTCTTGGCCACACTACTAACCGCTTCATTAATTGGTGCAATTTTTTTTATTTTTTGTATAACAACCAAATCATCATAAGTAGAATTTTCTGTTTTTTCCACAATCTTTCGCATGTATGTAACAGCCTCTATTGGATACTTACCAGTAGCTGTTTCACCAGAAAGCATAACTGCGTCAGTATGATCAATCACAGCATTAGCCACATCACTAACTTCTGCTCTAGTTGGTCGAGAATTATCAATCATGGAATCAAGCATTTGAGTGGCCACAATAACTGGTTTAGCTAAAGTTAAACATTTATCAATAATCATTTTTTGCATTAGCGGAACATTTTCAGCTGGCAATTCAACTCCTAAATCTCCCCTAGCAACCATGACAGCATCTGTACTTTCTAAAATTTCATCTAAATTATCAATCGCTTCTTTTCCCTCAATTTTAACAATTATTTTTATCGGCGGATTAGCTTTAATCCTTTTTTTCTTTTCTATTTTTTTGATTAACTCTCGAAGTTGAAATACTTCAGAAGCACCCCGGACAAAAGACAAAGCCACATAATCAACCTGGTTTTTAATTCCAAATTCCAAATCTTTTTTATCTTTTTCCGACAAAGAAGAAACCAAAACATTAGTATCTGGTAAATTTATTCCTTTATGGGAAGAAATGTGCCCACCAATGATTACTTCACAAAAAATTTCTGTTGCTTTTTTCTTAATTACTTTCAACTTAATAATTCCATCAGTAATAAAAATCCGCTCCCCTGCCTGTACATCTTTATGCATTTGTTTATAAGTAACAGGAATTGTACCTTTTTTCGTCCGACTAGCGGTTGATAAAATAATCTGCTCACCCTTTTTTAAATTGTAACCAGCTTTTGGTAAATCACCCAAACGAATCCTCGGACCTTGTAAATCCTGAATAATGGCAATTGGTTTATTTAATTCATTAGAAATTGCTCTAACTTTTTTGATAACATCAAGATGATACGCTTGTACATTGTGAGAAAAATTTAAGCGAACTACGTTCATGCCAGCTTGAACCATTTTTTTTAATGTAGTTTTTTTGTCACTGGCCGGTCCGATAGTACAAACGATTTTTGTTTTATTCATAATTATATTTTAACCTTTTTTGAATATTCATAAATATAAGGGATTTTCCAATTTTCATTTTTCCAAACTTTAACTATCGCAATAATTGAAACTACGCCAAGAACTGCCGTCACGAAAGACCAAACCATCTGACCTAAAATTGGAATAACATTAACAAAACAGGCAACAATCCAAACAATAAGGATTATTAAACCTTGTTTGGCGTGAAACTGAACATAAACATTATCTTTTTTCATTAATAATGGCACAAGACATAAAAAGCCAAGATAGCTTAACGTAGCCATTGTTTTGTCTTCATCATTATTTTTATTAACATGCGTATCGTGATTTTCCATACTTTTTTTTAAGTTAATTCTATATTTTCAAATTGAATAAATTTAGGCACCAAATTAAAAATTTCTATTACCAAGATATCACACCGAGGGTAATAATCTTGATATCTTTCATTATGAAACAAAAACCTATTTATAGCTTTTCGCAATTTTTCTTTTTTTCGATAATCTACAGCATTTTCCCCAAAAGCTTGCCCCTTATGTGTTCTTGTTTTCACCTCAACAAAAACAATTTCTTGATCTTTTTCAACAATTAAATCAATTTCACCCAATACCTTTTTATCACTTTGCACTGCATTAACTTCAACCAATTTATAACCTTTAGTAAAATAATAATCTTGAGCCAAAGACTCACCCCAATTACCAATTTTTTTCTTAATATCCATTAAATTTAGAAAAAGAAATTAAACAAACCCTCAAAAAAACCAGCATACAGATTTGTGACAACCAAAAATCCGATTAAAATTATTATAATTCCCAAAATCTTATAAAAACTTTTACTTCCCCCCATAAACATTTTTTCAGCAAATTGAATCGGACCAATAAATTCGAAAAACTTATCCGGTTTTTTTACCATAAAAAAACCAACGAGTACCATTAATAAACCAATGAGAATTCTTGCAAACATAATTATAAAGTTATGAACATTCAGTTAAATTATACCACAATTATAAACTTGATTGAAACTTTTTATTAACAAAAAATCCTACCTTTAAGAAAGATAGGACTATATTTTTTAATTAATTACACATTCCATTGCTACAACCCTAATAAACGGAATCTTTTACATAAAAAAATAACCAATACTTTGGCTAATTCAATATAAAATAATTGGTGCGCGGGAGGAGACTTGAACTCCTACAGACGTACGTCCACAAGGCCCTCAACCTTGCTCGTCTACCAATTTCGACACCCGCGCAAAAAAATAATAAGGAATTTAAACTCCCCTATTATTTTTACATATTTCCCTGTTTTATTCAACCGTGATAGCGGAAACTGGACAAGCATCTTTAGCTTGGTTAATTAATTCCCCAGAACCAGCACAATCACAATCAACACAGTCGCAACTAGAAGTAACCTCTGCCTTACCATCTTTCATTGTAAAAACTTCACTGGCAATAGCAGCACATGAACCGCAACCAATACAAATTTCTTTGTTTACTTTTGGTTTCATAGTAAAAAAGTTAAAAGTTAAAAATTAAACAATAAACCAGCTTAAGTATTTGTTCTATGTCCTATGTTCTATGCTCTATGTTTAATGTTCCGTGTTCTGTTCTACTTGTTACTTGAATCTTTTTTTACCTTGTTTTCTTAATTAAGTATTACTTAATATTTTTTAATCGGGTTTTCCCAACTATTACTTGCAAAGCACCAGCTTTAACTCCAACAGTAACTGGCGTTTTTATAATTTTATAATTATCCAAAACTAATGGTAAATATTCAAAACTTTTTATCTTAAAATCCTTGCCTTGAATAATTGTGTCGATTTTACTTTGTGGTTCATTTTTATTAAACCATTTCTTCTTGGCTCCCTTAATATTGATAACTAATTCCAACTTTTGATCTTGAGCTGAATAATTTTTCATTTTTTTCTCAAAAGTTTCTTTGGTGGCAGGAAAATAAAAATTACTTACCATGATACTTGAACATTCTGCTTTTGGAACTATTTTATAATTATCTTTTTCAACGCTTAATCGATCTAAATTCTTATCGATTTTCAAATTAGAAAAAAAGTATTGCTCCCCAACTTGCCCTAAATCAAATTTAACTATTTTTCTAGCTGCGATAATTTCACAAGCGTCCTCTTCCATTGGCAAACCTAAACTTTTAGCTAAATTATTATCTGGACCAACCGGAATTAAACCTAAAGTGATATTATGCTTGGCTATAACATTTACAACTTTTAAAAATGTTCTATCGTTACCCAAAACAACCACAGTATTAATACCCCGTTTTACTTCATCAGAGATCAATTCATCAACACTTTTCAATAAAGTTAATTTTTCATGCTTACCTTGAATTTCCAAGTCTAACAATCGAGTTTTTATTTTATCGATTATTTTTTCAAACTTTTTATCAGCAAGAAAGGTGTCGTAAATGTAATAATACATAAAATATCGGTGCTTTAATCTTCATTATCCAGTACTTCTTCTTTTTCCTCTAAATCTTCATTTTTAACTTCACTCTTTTTTGAATTATTAGAATTCTCAGTCATTGAACATTTACCATTAAAAATTGCACCAGCATCAATTTGTAAAACTGAAGCTTCAATATCGCCATTAATAACAGCTGTACTACTAAGTTCTAGCTTACCAAAAACTTTAACATTACCATCAACTGTTCCTGCGATATAAGCTTCATTAGCCTGAACTGTGGCTTTGACCTTGGCTTTTTCTCCAACACGCAAATTAAGGTCAGTTTTAACACTGCCTACGACCTCACCTTCAACAGTAATGCTCCCATTACTAACCAAATCACCTTCAATCTTAATAGACTTGCCAATAACAGTATCATCCATAGCTTGATCATCTCGATCATTATATTCGTCTTCCCCATTTGTTTTAAACATAGTTTTTTTCTTATTAATAAACGCTCCTCCTGTATAGTACTATCTTACAAAGATAAGGCCTTTTCGTCAAAAAGTTATCTACATTTCATCAACAGTCTCAATATTAAGTAAACTTAGTCCTTTTTTCATATATTCCTGAACTTTTTGGCTTAAAAACAAACGAGCAAATTTTGTTTTTTCCTCAGATTTAAGAACTGGACAGTTGTGATAAAAATTATTAAATAGCTGTGCCAACTCAATTAAATAATTAGTTAGCTTCATTGGAGCATTTTCCTCAGCTACCTTTTCAACAGTTTCAATAAACTTAGCCATATGTAAAATCAATTTTTTCTCATTTTCATCGGACAACAAAGCATAATCTATTTTCTTTTTCACTTTAGTTTTCTTAAGTATAGAATTAATTCTAGCTAAAGTATACAAAAGATAAGGCCCTGTATCACCATCAAAAGATAAAGCTTTTTCTACATCAAAAACAATTACACTATTATTATCGTATTTTAACATAAAAAACTTGATAGCAGATAAAGCAACTCGACTAGCAACTGCTTCAATTTGATCTCTTGGCCATTCGTCATGCCTTTTAGCAGTTTCTTCTAAAGTTTTTGCAAATATTTCTTCATAAAAATTCATAAAACTGATAACGTTCCCTTTTCGCGAAGCCATAGCTCCGTCAGGCAAAGTTACAAAATCATAAGCCACATGAATTTTTTCTTTATCTTCATACCCAAGCAAATCTAATATCTTAAAAATTTGTTTAATATACAAAGATTGTCGATTGTCCACAACATAAACTGATTTATCAACTTTATAATGATCAAATTTTTTCATACCAAGTGGAATATCTTTAGCACCATACAAAAGATTTCCATCACTTTTCACAAGCACCACAACATCAAGATTAAATTCTTGCAAATCAGCAATAATCGCACCCTCGCTTTTTTTAATTTGAGTAATTTGTTGACTTTGGATTATTTTATCCAAAACACCTTTAGCATTTTTTTCTTCTTCACTTTCCCAAAACCATTCATTAAACTCAATATTTAACAAATAATAAACATCATAAAAACCAAGCATGCTCCACTCTTTTGTTAACAACCAAATTTCATGTAACTCTTTGTCACCAGCATCTAATTTTTTATGAATTTCACTTACTTCTTCATTCAACTGTTCATTCTCTGATAACTTTGTTACAGCATCAGCATAAGCTTGACCTAAATATTCAGCTGGATTCATTCCTTTAGGAATAGTTAAATCTGGATTGAATTTTAATAAATACCAAAGACATTTGGCAACGTGAACTCCTGTATCGCCAATATAATTGGCCGCGATTACATTTTTATCTTTAACATTAAAAAAACGATAAACATTTACTAAGGCTGAACCAAGAATTGCATTTCGAGAATGGCCAACGTGAAACTCTTTGTGCGTATTTGGCTGAGAATATTCAATCATTATTTTTTCTCGACTTTTATTTTTAGGTTTTAGCTTACTCTGCAAAATCGCTTTATTTAAATATTCAATTTTAATAAAAAAATTAACATAAGGCCCAGCAACTTCAACTTTGTCCAAAAATTCAAATTTAGAATTCTGGACTAATTCCTTAATTTCTTTTGCCACCATTACTGGATCTTTTTGCGTTTGCTTGGCAAAAGGAAAACAACCAAAAGCAAGATCGCCAAGCTTACTATCTGGTGGTTGAGTAAAATGTTTTTGATTTATATCAACCTTAAGCTTGGTCTTAATTTTTTCTACTAATTGTTCTTTGAATTCATTCATATAAATAATTATAATTTAAAAGTTTACTAATACCCTTTTTATTCTCGCACAATTTTGCGAATTACCCTACCAGACTTTAAATAAATAATACTTCCGTCGCCCGAAACTTTTAATTGGGCTTCATCGACAACCCCCACTCGACCTAAAGAAGAAGAACTAACACTTGTCCAATCTGGCTTTCCTTCTACTGGTAAATTTTTTACAGAAAATACAATTTTCGCATTAAGTAAAAGAATTAACTCTTGCCCATCTTTAGTAACAACCATATCATCAACGTTTGGCAACAAAACACCACTCTCTGATTCAATATATCTTGGCAATTTCCGCCCATTAACTGTTAAATCCCAAATCCTTAATAATCCGTTTTCATGAACAGAAAAAAGAGTTTTTCCATCTTCACTTTGAATAAGTTTTGTTACGGGACTTTCATCATTTTTTGAAAATTCAGAAATGCTCATTTGCCAACTATCACCTTCATGAGAAACACTATAAATTTCATCTTTTACACTTATATAAATTTTTTTACTATCTGGCGAAAAAACGATTTTAGCTTTTTCCTGAAAATTCATAAATCTATGATCATCAGTAATATTTATGATATGTTTTTTCCCGTCTGGATTATTCAAATCACTAGTATCAATTATTTCCATTTCTCTACCACTAATAACTGCTAACCACCTTCCATCCGGTGACACCTGCATACTAATTCTTTCTGTCATTAACAGTATACTTGCCTTAAAACCTATTTCTTGTTTAAAATTATTTTTAGGATCAACTAATTTAATTTCATGTTTTTGGGCAGGATAAAAAGCATAAAATTTACCGGTTTGCCCATCAAAAGCTGGCTTACTCGGTGGAGTTAAATTTCCATAAGCTTCAGAACCTAACTTTTCTCCTTTTTCATTCATTAAAAGCAATAAAGGTTTTTCCATTATTAAAAGGTCGTTACTATTGGGGACCGGCGCAATATCATCAATCCACCCCAGAGAATTATTAACGTGAATCGGTTTTTCTTCCAAATGCCAAGGTCTATTATCTCTAAGATTTTCATTTACCATTTTCTTGGTTGCTAAAAAATCCACAATCTCCTTCAACTTATCAACTATCGCCATAAATATTTGCCTAGCTTTTCTATCACCGCGATCGATCTTTACTTCTAGCTCATCTAATTTTATTTGCCCAAAATGTTCTTCATACTCAGCAATTAATTTATTCAAATATTTCTGCTGAATGTCATTTAAACCAGCAAATAGACTACTTTCTCTTACTTGTTTTACTTCCAAAGATTCAAAACTCATATTTAATCTCATTAAAACATTTAATACTTTTAACTTTTAACTTCTAATTTTTAACTTTTTCAATTTACTTTTTACTTTTGCTGTTTGCCGTTTTTCGCTTATTTCCGCACAATTTTGCGAATTTCGCTGCCAGACTTTAGGTAAATAATATTTCCACCAGCAGAAACTGTTAATTGTGCAGAGACGCCTACTGGAACTTGCCCTAATTTGGTGGAAGAGACATTACTCCAATCTGGTTTTCCTTCAATTGGAGAATTTTTAAATGAAAATATTTCCCCTGACTTAAGCAAAGCCACTAGTTCCTGCCCACCAGGGGCAACAACTAAATCCTTGACGTACGGTAAAAAAACGTTGTTTTCCCTAATTGAAAATCCATGCATATTCTGGTCTTCACCTTCCAAACAACAAGCTCTTAGAAATCCCGCACCGTCAATCGAAAAAATAGTCTTTCCATCTTCACTTTGAACAAAACTTGTAATATTAGAACCATCCGAGTCACCAAACTTCCTACTGTCCATTCCCCAATTGTCACCCTGATGAGAAATATTAGTAATTTTTGACTTAAAATTAACATAAATATTTTCACTATCTGGTGAAAAAGAAATTTGTGGCTCTGGTTGATGGTCCAATGAACTTCTCCCATTTGTTAACGCTATTAAATGTCTTTTCCTGACTGGATTTTGCAAATCATTCGTATCGATTATTTCAATTCTATAATCACAAATAATCGCTAACCACCGACCGTTTGGCGATACTTGCATATTAATGCTATCTTTTACCATGGGTAATCGCGTACTAAGACTTTTTTCTTGTATAAAACCATTTTTAGGATCAAATAGACCAATTTCTTGATTATGCATTTCAGGATAATAAGCATAAAAATTACCGCTTTGCGGATCAAAAACTGGGTTACTAGGAAACACACCTTCAAATACGTCGGAATCAATCTGTTCACCGTTTTGATTAATTAAAGACATCGATGGTTCCACTGCAACTAAGATGTTGTTACTATTTGGAACTGGAACAATGTTACTAATCTGGTGTAAAGAATTGTTAACATAAATCGGTTTTTTTTCTAAATGCCAAGGTCGATTATTTTTCAAAATTTCCTTTTTTTCTAAAAAACACACAATCTCCTCAATTTTATCAACTATGTCCATGTATATTTGCCTAGCTTTTCTATCACCTCGATTG
>CAYSUN010000007.1:0-36851 GCA_964434235.1 uncultured Gammaproteobacteria bacterium
TTTACTTTTACCCCGAACTATAACGCTATAAGACGTTAAGTTCAGGGCAAGACTTTTAATTTTTAATTTTTAACTTTTTATTACTTAATACTTAATACTTTTTTCTTTACTTTTAACTTTTAACTTATAACTAATATGAATGATTGTTTGTTTTGTAAAATAGTACGAGGTGAAATTCCTTGTCAAAAAGTTTACGAAGATGATCGTGTTTTGGCCTTTTTGGATATTAATCCAATAAATCCAGGTCATACTTTGATAGTGCCAAAAGAGCATTTTCAAGACATGAGTTCTGCTAGTGGGGAAGCTTTGCGTGATTTAGTTAGTGTTTCACCTAAAATTGCTAAAGCTATAGTAGAAGCGTTTGGTTATAAAGGCTACATTTTTAGTACTAATAATGGGGGAGTGGCTGGCCAAGAAATTATGCATTTACATTTTCATATTATTCCTCGTGGCAAAGATGATGGACATAAGAATTTTGCTAGAGGTGGCTATACAGAAGGTCAAATGCAAACAGTTGCAGAAAAAATTATAAATAACATTTAAAGATTAGCTTTGAGCTGATTTTTTTAAAAAAATATGGACAATGATATTTTAAATGTAAACCAAAATGATTTAGAAGAATATAAAAAAATAATGAAAGATTCTCGAAATAGCGTAAAAATTTATAGGGAAATAATTAAAATATTTAAGTCTTTTAAGCTTTGGCTAAATTCTGAAAAAAGAAAAAAGGCACTTAGTGACATTGAAGATAAAAAGTCTAAAGAAGTTAGGCAACAAATAAAAGATTTATAATTATATGCAAAATGTTTCTAAAGAAATAAGTTCAACTAGGACAGATGGTGATTTACCTGAGGTTAAAAAAATAAAACTTGAGTCAGTTGTCAAGCAAGAAGAATCGTTGTCTGCGTTGGAGAATGTAACATTTAATAATCAGCCAATTACCTCAAATGTTTTAGAACAATTATCTGATAAAATTGAGCGTGCTCAGCCAGTTACTTCCAAGCCTAAAAATATTCGGGTTGAAAGTATTACAGGCGCTGGTCAGGAGGTTTATTTTTATAAAGGAATTCCTTTTGCTCCTAATAAAAAAATTATTTATACAGAAACTGCGCACGAAATCATAATAGAAGAAATTTGGGCGGAAAAAACAGAAACAGAAATTCATTTGCACAGTGAAATAGTAGAAACTATTCCGTTTGAAAATACTTCAGTTGAAGAGGAAGATGTAGTGGTTGGGTATGAGGAAAAGAGCGAAGATCGTAATTTAACTGAAGGTCAATTACAAAAAGAAAAACAAGCAATTCAAAGGGGTGATGAAAATCAATCAGCGCCAGCTGGAATTTCTGTTCCAATTCCTGAATATGAGCAGTTATATGAAGAAGGCGGTGTGCCAGCTCAACACTCACAAAGTCCAGAACGTTTTCAAGAAACTTTTGAATATAGTTTTGGTACTAGACAAGAAGCAGAAGATTTTGCCATGGAAAGAGAAAAAGAGCGACTACAAAAAATTGCCAAGGAAATGGCTGGCGAAATTGTTAATGATAAGGATGCTTTTGTGCGATTTTTGAAAGAATCAAAATATAGTTTATCCAAATATGTTCGAATTGGTTTGGCTAGTTTAATGCTCATGTTTTCTGCTGGAAGTTCTTTAGCCTCGGTCAAGGAAGGCAATCAAAAGGATCAAAAGAAGACAGAGGAGCGTTTGTCTAATGAAGACTTAAGTAAACTGCAAGCATCAGCAACTGTTGAGTCGGAAAAAAGATTTAAATTGATTCCTAATATTGATGTAAATTCTAATGTAAAAAGGGTAACAGTGCCAAGACCTCCATTAAAAGTAGAAACAATAAAGGTAAACGAATTACCAGCTTCAGTTTTTCATGGTGAAAGTATAAAAGTTAAATCTGAAAGATCGCCTAAATTTGAAGTTAACAAAATGAGCCAAGAGGAAATTGCTGAGATGGCTGATTCTGTTGTTGATATGGTTTTAGATACAATAGGAACTAATAATGTTTTACCAGAAGATGCAGAGATAGTTATTACTTCCACTGGTTTGGTTAGCCCAGAAGGTGATTTAAATAGAAATGTTCAGTTAGCTCAAGGTAGAGCAATTGGAGGCAAGGGGGCTGTGGAAAAACAAGTGCTTGAACAGTTGGCAAAGTTTGGTATTGAAAAGGTTCGCTTTGAATTAAACGATCAATCAAGTAGTCATTTGGAGGAGGATATAAATAACAGAAACATGGAAACAATGCAGATGTTTGGGTTGAAGAGTCAAAAAGATTTAACAAATTTTTATAAAGCATATAATAGAGGAAATTTAGATTTAACACATTTTACTCAGGCTCAAATTGATTATTTAAAAAACACGATGGATGATTCTCGTGGTGTAGAATTTGCAGTAACATTGGCAGGTA
This sequence comes from uncultured Gammaproteobacteria bacterium, assembly GCA_964434235.1. Taxonomy (GTDB): domain Bacteria; phylum Patescibacteriota; class Patescibacteriia; order UBA11705; family JABHMO01; genus JABMRF01. The sequence goes on from CAYSUN010000007.1 coordinate 2,412, forward strand.
CTTCTAATGTTCTTGACTTGGAAACGATTGAAGATGAAATTCCCCAGACACCATTATCTGTTCCAGTGCCTAGCTTAGATTTTGTGGTAACTCGGGAGCCAGCTCCTGATCAAGAAGAAGCAAAACCAGTTCCTATCCCAGTTCCAATTCCCGTACCACCAGCACCTATTTCAGAGAAAAGGGAAGAGCCAGCAGATGTTTTGCCCAATTTTGAGGTTGTGGCTGATCCACAAATTCATTATGAAAGACCAGCCAAAAATCGTGAAGTTGGCAAGATTCTAAAACCAATAATAAAAAAAGTTTTAGTCACAAAAACTGAGAAAGGGGTACGAGAAAAAATTCATCCGATTGACCGAACGGTGATTGTGCCAAAAGTCGAAATTAAAAGAAAAATTAAACGAATAAAAAAAAGCGGAGAGGAAAAATTAGATGAAACAGCCAGAGGAACTATTATTGGTCAAAAAACTAAAAGTATTCGTAGGGAAACCCAAAGTCATAAGGATTTGGGTAAGGGTGCTCGTGGCAAAATGGAAAAAATTGGTAAAGAAAGATCAAAAAGATTTTACAGAGGAGAAACTGGTTCAGTTAAGCTTGATGAAGATGGTTATTCAATCGAAAAAGATCAAACAACAAAACCAGATGAATCTTTGCGTGTAATAACTGGAAAATTCCAAAAAAGAAAAGCTAAGGAAAAAGAATGGCAAGCACCAAGGCGAAGAGCGCGCAAAGATGTAACTGAAAGAAAACAAAGTCAGTTTGAAGAATAAAATAAATAGCAAGAAAAAGTTGATTGAGTTTATTGAGTTGATTAAGTTGATTATCTTGAGGTGCTAAGTAAAAAAGGGGAAAGTTAAAAGTAAAAAGTAAAAAGTAAATAGAAAGAAAAAGTATTAAGCCTGCCTGCATACTTTCGGCATGTAAACCGGCAGGCAGGTATTAAGTAAATAAATAATATGAATGAAAAATTTACACATCATGAACTTAATGATGGAACATTTGCTACAGATAATGATTTAAAGCGTTGGAATCGGGAGGCATTAGAAGAGGGAGTTGGAGAGTTTTTAGATTTCGATGGAGCTAATTCAGATAATCAAGTTTATCAAGAAGAATTTAATAGTCTCGTAAAAAATCAGGTAAGTGAAGATAGCAAATTACCTCAGGTGCTTAAGTTGAGAGAACTTAAAGAAAAGGGTGTACTTGATACGCTAAGAGAGTATGCTTCGTTATCTAAAAAACAGTTAGTTGGTGCTAATAAGTTAGACGAATTAATAGATCGTACGATCAATAATAGACATGATGTTGGAGCTCTTAGGTATGTAAAAGATGAAAAATATGGTGACCGGTGGAGAGGTCGTTTGAAGAAAGGCGGAGCTTTTTTGAGTGTGACTTATGACTATTGGAAACCAGAACACCATCAAGTTGAATCCACTGTAGATAAAGTTAGAGCAATAAAAGATTATACAGAAAAAGGTTCACCACTAAATGTTCCCTATGTTTTATATTATTTTGATAAAGAAGGAGGAATTTCGAGTTTTACCATTATCCCTAGTTTTGTGAAGGAAATAATGGACAAAATACCTGAAGATATTAAGCAAAAAATTAAAGAATTAGACAGTCAGCTGGGGGATAATGGTTTTAGCTATGAACAGGCTGATGATAAATATTATGAGATTGTAGGTTTGACGAATAAAGTCAAAAAAATAATTGAGACATGTCTCAGTCGGAGCGTTGAAAGTGAAGAGAGAGGGAGTCTAAATATATTTGATTTTTCTGTTGATTCAGGACAACCGGGTAGTGACTCGTTTATTGAAAATTCTTTGTATGTTTTGTCTGATGAGGCTTTGAAGTTAAATCAAGAGAATGGTATAGAGGCTCAGGCTGAAGTGGATGATTTGAATTTTGAAAAGGACAATTTTTAATACTAATTTTTTTTTGTACATATCTATAATTTCGACAACTTTCTTTTTTCCAAATTAGTCGAACTTGTGAAGCCAAGAGGTTGGGGTTTGAAAAATTTACAGATGAAGAGTGGCAACAAAGAGTAGATAGGGGAGATTATTTAAGTTAGTTTCTAAGCAATTTATATAATTATATGGAAATGAGTTTTGAAAATTTAAATACTGGACAAGCGCAAGAACGAGGTTTAGTTGTTGGGCTTAACGAGTCCCAGCAAAAGCATTTGAATAAATTAATTGCTGAGTATGAAGAACATTTTGAACAAATAAAATTAGATGATTTAAAAGCAAGGATTAGTCGAGGCGACAAAGGGGCTTTGTCGATATATAAAGCAATGCTTGATAAAATAAAAGAGATTAACGATTTTTTGGGAAACAAGGAAATCCCTGTTTCAGAAAACAAGGAAATAATTGATGTAGAAAAGTTTAGACGATTGTTTGCTGATCATGTGGAAGACTTTTTAACTGAACCGAATCGCACTGATAACTTATATTTAGACTTTAATCTAGTTGATAAATTACTAGCTGGTGAGAAAATTCCAGGGACATACTCAGTTGATAGGCAATTAACAAGATTTGCAGGGCTTCAAGGTTTAGATTCTGAAGAAACAGAAGTTCTTCGCAATAAGTTTTTAAGAAGATTTGTATTTACAAATGGATTAGCAACCGATAAGGCTATTATGTTTTTTGGACATGGGGGATTTGAAACTCATTGCTTTCATGGAGCGATGCAAGAAGTCGCTAGAAAAATTAAGGAATTATATAATGAAAATATGTATTTCCTTAATGGTTTAGGGGATATTGATGGATACCAATCTTATGAATTATGTGGACCATTAAATAAAGAAAATATTGATAATATTGTTATTAAGATGATTGAAGATGAAGTAGACAAAGCAACAGATACAGCGAAGATGTTAGGCTTTGATAAGTTTACTGATGCAGATTGGATTAAAAGGCGACAGAATGGTGGATTTTAGTATAAAAAATCGTGAAATTAGCGATTTTTTTTGTTTGCAATTCACAGTAAAATATAGTAAAGTACATTTATATAAAAATAATTGACTATTTATGAGAATGCTAGTTACCGGAGGGGCAGGTTTCATCGGTGCGAATTTTATTCGCTATATTTTTCGTACTTATCCGCAATATTTTATAGTTAATTTAGATAAACTTACTTATGCTGGTAATTTAGAAAATCTTAAAGATTTTGAAAATTATCCTAATTATCGCTTTGTCAAAGGCGATATTTTAAATACAGAATTAGTTGAACATTTAATTGAAAATTTTCAGATTGATATAATTGTTCATTTTGCGGCCGAGTCTCATGTTGATCGTTCAGTCTTGGATCCATTATCATTTGTGAAAACTAATGTTTTGGGTACGCAATCTCTTTTAGAAGCTTCCAGAAAATTAAATATCCGATTTCACCACGTTTCTACAGATGAGGTTTTTGGTTCACTTTCATTGGAAGAACCGGAAAAAGCTTTTCATGAAGAAATTCCTTATAATCCGAAAAGTCCATATTCATCTTCCAAAGCATCTTCTGATCATTTAGTTCGTGCGTATCATCATACTTATGGTTTGCCAATTACTATTTCCAATTGTTCCAATAATTATGGTGCATATCAATTTCCCGAAAAGATAATTCCACTTTTTGTGACTAATTTATTAGAAGGTAAAAAAATACCTCTTTATGGTGATGGAAAAAATATTCGAGATTGGTTGCACGTAGAAGATCATTGCCGAGCAATTGATATGATTATTCATAAAGGTAAAATCGGACAAACATATTGTGTCGGTGGAAATTCAGAAAAGTCGAATTTCGAATTAACTATGACGATCCTGAAAAGTTTAGGTTTTGGCGAGGAAATGATTGAATATGTTAGTGACAGGCCGGGACATGATCGACGCTATGCTATTAGAGCTCACAAAATTCAAGCTGAACTGGGTTGGCGTCCATTAGTAAATTTTGAAGATGGAATTTATCAAACAATTCAGTGGTACAAAAATAATGAGAATTGGTGGAAAAATGTAAAATCTGGAGAATATCAAAAGTATTATAAAAACATGTATGAAAATAGGTAAACAATACTATTCAAGCTTAAAGTAACAAGTTACATGAATAAAATATAATTAATTATTGCTATAAATTAAAAAATTTAATATGAAAGTTCTTATCATTGGCGCCAAGGGAATGCTTGGCCAAGAATTAGCTAAAAGTTTTGCTAAATTAGAACCAGTGCTTTGGGATAAAGAAGATTTGGATATTACTGATGAAAAAATGGTTAATGAAAAACTTCAATTATTAAAACCTGATTTAGTTATCAATGCGGCTGCTTACAATGCAGTTGATGATATAGAAAAAGATGAATTTTTTGCCATAGCTCAAAAAGTTAATTATGAAGGTCCGTTGAATCTAGCCAAAGCAACTCAAAAAATTGGGGCTTATTTAGTTCATTATTCCACTGATTATGTTTTTGATGGTGAAAAAAAAGAAGGGTATCATGAACATGATTTGCCAAGTCCGGTTTCTCGTTATGGTGAATCAAAATTTTTAAGTGAAGAAGTTTTAGAATATAACCCAGATACTTTTATTATAAGGACTTCAAGATTGTTCGGTCTACCAGCTCAAAATGAGCAAGCAAAAAAAAGTTTTGTAGAAATAATGTTAGAGTTAGCTGATAAAAAAGAAGAACTAGAAATTGTGGATGAAGAAGTTAGCAGTCCAACTTATGTTTTGGATTTAGCTGAAGCAACCAAAGATTTAGTTACAGAAAATTATCATCCTGGTATTTATCATATTACTAATCAAGGTAGTTGTACTTGGTTTGAGTTTGCTTTGGAAATTTTCACTCAGGCTAGAAAAACAATCAACGTTGTGCCTGTTCCAAGTTCAAAATTTCCGCGACCAGCCAAGCGACCAGCATTTTCTGTCTTAAAAAATAATAAAATTCCACCTTTGCAAACTTGGCAAAAAGGTTTACAAGATTTTTTACTAGAATTGCAAGAAGCCGGGAAATTGGTAATACCAGAAGAAATCAATGAACCAGAAGATGTAGTTGAACAGGTGGAAAAATTACCGTTTGTTGAGGAACCAGTCAAAGATCAAATAGAACCAAAAATTGAAGTTAAAAAAATTCCAATTCCTGTTCCTGAAATTAGAAAGGTAAAGGAAAATTTAATTGAACCAATTTTCCAACTTACAAAAAAAGAAGTACCACAAAGCAATGAATCAGTTCAACCGGTTAAACAAAACATTAAAACAGGCAAAAAGGAGATGAAAGGCATAATTTTATCAGGTGGCAGAGGAACTCGTCTTTATCCATTGACCAAGATTACGAGTAAGCAACTTTTACCAGTTTATAATAAACCAATGATCATGTATCCTTTGCAAACTTTAATCAGTGCTGGCATTAAAGATATTTTAGTGATTATTGCTCCAGATTATGCTGGTCAATATCTAAATTTACTTGGTTCAGGTAAAGAGTGGGGAGTGAAGATTCGTTATGAAATTCAAGATGAACCAAAAGGTTTGCCAGATGCTTTTATTATTGGTGAAAATTTTATTGGTCAGGATAATGTAACTATGATTCTCGGTGATAATTTATTTTTTGATCATAACTTTGCTGAAGATATTAAAACTTTTGAAAGTGGTGGACGAATTTTTGCTTTGGAAGTTCCAGATCCACAGCGTTTTGGTATTGTTGAGTTTGATCAAGATATGAACGTTTTGTCTATTGAAGAAAAACCGCAAAAACCTAAAAGTAATTATGCTATCCCAGGTGTTTATATTTTTGATAATCGAGTTTGTGAAATTGCCAAGAATGTTAAACCAACTTGGCGCGATGAAACTGATATCACTGAAGTTCACAAAGCTTATTTGCAAATGGGAGAACTTGATGTGCGCAAGGTTTATGGTCGTTGGCTTGATGCTGGAACTCATCAATCGTTGTTAAAAGCTTCAAATTTGGCTGCCACATTGGAATATCAAAAGAAAATGGGGTATAATGAAAGTGCACTAAATAATAATTAAGGGGAATTTTTATGTTAAGCTTTAATATCAAGCAATTAATTAAACAGTCTTTGTTCTACACTTGGAAGAATAAACTTCTTTGGGTCTTTGGAATTTTTATAGCAAGTGGTGCTTTGTTGTTTAATTATGTTATGGAAGATTGGAATGGTTTGGCTCTTTTTCGTGAACAATTTGTGGCTAGAAGTTCAGTTATATTTTCAGATTTTGGACTTTTCTTTGTGATGCTTCTTTCTGTCTTGTTTGTCTGTGTGTTTTTGTTATTATCTATCTTCTCGAAAATTTGTTTATTGAATGGATTAGGGCAACTTCACAAAGGTGAAAAGTTTCAATTCAAGAAAGCGCTTATAACTGGTAAGAAAAAATTCGGTAAATTGTTTTTAGTTGAGCTTTTACTTGGCATTGTGAATTGCGTAATTTTTTTGGCGATTTTATTGTTTTTTAATGTAAAAGTGTTAGTAACTTTATTGGTGATTGTAATTTTGTTTTATAATTTACTTTTATTTTTGTTTAGACATTATATTTATTGTTTTTTGGTTTTAGAGGAACAAAAACCTGTTCAGTCGATTGTGTCTGGCTGGCAGTTTTTTGTAGCTAATTTAGGATCTATAATTAGAATAAAACTGATTGAGCTTTGTTTGTGGGTAGTTGCCTTTTTCGTTTTAATGATTAGTATTGTTTTATTGTTTTTGCCTTTTGTCTTGTTGGCAATCATTGGTTTTTTCGTTTTTGGTTTAGGTGCTTTAGCCGTAATTAGTATAACTGCTTATTTTGTTCTGATTTTAACCTTTATCTTTATAAAAGGTGGGTTGCAAACATTTTTCTTTAGTTATTTGACCAATGTTTATTGGGCATTAAAAAAATAGTTAATCAATTATTTACATAACAAAAAATGGGCTTTAGCCCATTTTTTGTTGATTATTCTTTGATCGGTAAATATAATAAATTTCCATTTTGAATGTAATAAACAGCCTCATTTTTAGGAGAAAGAGAAAAGTCTTGGATTTGTTCGTCTACTAAATTAATTATTTGATTGCCGTTACGATCGTCCAACTCAATAATTTTTAATTTTCCATTATCAATATAAAAACAATAATTAGGATTCTTAAACCATTGCGCTTTAGTCAGTCCTTGGCTCACTCTGATTAAAGATTTTGGGTTAGTTGGATTAGCGTCCATTTGAAGAAATTTGAGTTCTTCGGCCGTTTGAATTAGTAGCAAATTTTTTTCTGGTAAAACATCATAAGAAACAATATTTTGTTCATTGAAATTAACTTTATCAAGAGATGTGTCGGTTAAATATAGATGGTTATTTAAATCATTGATTAAAATGATTTTTTGATTAATTATCTCTGCAATTCTAAAATTTGATCCATTTAGTTCAATTGTTTTTCTTAGACTTACTTTGTTTTCATCTAATGGGTAAAAAGTAATAAAATATTTGTTGTTTGTTTTTTCAATTACAAATATTTTGTCCTCGTAAATACGATAATCTTTAAGTGCAACTTTTTCTGGTAAAGTAAAAATATTCGAATTTTCATTCGTTAAAAAATTTAAGCGGTAGATTGAATTGCTAATTTGATAATAAAGTATATTGCCATTCTTATCATCCCAATGAATATTTTTATTCGCATTGTTCAAATTAAAAGTTTTTGGCGGATAAGTAGTTGAGATAATTTGGGAAAAAGTATTTGTTTGAAACACAAGGTAATCATTTTGATTTGACCAAATTATGGTTGGTTCAATTGAGTTGTTTCTATTAACAAAAATTAAATTTTTTTTACCATTACTTAAATTGTATAAATAAAAATGTTGTTGTTCGAATTCATTAATTGCCACTATGATAAAATTTTTATTTGGAGAATATTTCCACCAAACAATATTTTCTAATAGGATTGTCGGTTCGCTTTGAAAAAATAAATTTATATCTTGAGCGAAAGTCGCTTCTTGGCTTAAAACTGATAGTTTTTTTTCCCAAACATAATGGTTGTTTTTTTCAATTTTAATAAAATATTTACCGGGCAAAATATTATTTACTCTATCTGGGGTTTTTATAGAAAGTAATTTATTATTCAAATATATTCGAGCATTTGTTGGCTCTGTGTCCAAGACGATGGAGCCAGTTCTTGTAATAGTTCCTTTTTTGGTATCATATCTATAACCAGCAGTATAAAAAACGAGCAAGGTCGAACACAATAAAAAGGTAATAATAAATATGTAGGCAATAATTTTTCTGATTTTAGTATTCATAAAGTAAAAGAATGGTTAATGAGTCCATTAAAGCAGATATTCATTAAAATTGAAAGAGCTTTTAATTTTTTTTGTGTAAAATTAAGTGTTATTTTGAATGATGTTTTACGAGGAAATCTTAATGTGGTATAATTTTAACATAAAAAAGCAAGAAGCAACTTATTTTTCTTGAAAATTTTAATTTAAAAATAAAGCTAAATTTTATGTTAAATCAGGACCTTTTAGAAGAAAATATAATTAAACTTTTGGGGTTAGAAACTTTGCCAGATGAAAGGAAAGTCGCTTTAGTTGAAAAAATGACTGAACTTGTTCAAAAGCGTTTGAGTTTGCGTTTAATGCAAGAGCTTAATAATGAAGATGGAGAAGAAATGGCTAGAATAGAAAAAACTCCAATTGCTATGATGAATTTTTTGTCAGAAAAGTTCCCAAATTTAGAAGAGATCGTTAACGAAGAAATTATCAAAATAAAACAAGAAATGATGCAGGCTACTGAGCAGGAATAAGTTTTAGATATTTATGAATGCAAATATAACACAAGACAAGATAATAAAAATGAAAAAGGCTTATAGTGAATTTTTGGCAACTATGCAAGAATTAGAATTGCAAGGAAATGGTTTGATAAAAAAATCTTTAGCTCGGTTGGATAAAGATAAAATTAATAGTTTGCTTGAAGATATAAATAAAATTTAAAGTTAAATTCTATTTGTTAAATTTTTATAAATTAATAATTGAAAAATATGTCATCACAAATGGAAGGTGCTAGCCCAATTCCAGAGGAAAAAAACGAAAGTGCTCCAATATCGGAACGGGCGATTGATAAAGCTACAAAAAAAAGAGCAAATATTGCATATAGTATTACGACTGGTGCGGACGCTTATAGTGGAAAGAATTTGGTGTATTTCCCAGCGCGGTTGGAAAAAGTTCGAGAAGCAGTTAAAGAGCTAGAAGAAATAAAAGCACAGTTTCCTGATATGAAATTTCCAGGTATTCTCAAACGGGAGCTGTCTATTGATGATGTTATTAGCAGAGCAAATGCCAATATCCAATTTTCAGAAGAGTACAATGCCAAGGAAGCAATTCCTGTGGCAAGTTTAGAATTAGAATCTGAAGCTGAATCTGATGTTGAAACTAATAAGGAAAAGATAGTGATTAAAGAAGCAACAGCTGAGGCACAAGAAGCTAGTCGTGAATTAGTGAAAGGTTTTCAAATTCTGATTGGACGATTGGAAGGTTTACCTGAGTTTGTCGAAGGTAAGGCTCTTTTAGTCAAAGCTGAAGATGCTCAGCAAAAGTTAATGGCTCAATTAGCTGAAATAGGTGCTGAGGAAACTGCAAAAGCAAAAGAAGAATTAGCAAATTTAATAAGTGAAGCAAAAAAAATAAATTTTGAAATAATTCCAAACAGAATAGTTAGTTGGACTGGTGTAGATGGAAATAAATTAGTTGGAGTAGTTGTTAAATTACCAGAAAAAGGCAAGGGAGTAAAAGTAAAAGTTAAAAATAAAGAATATATTGTTAATCGTGACGAATTAAATATAGCAGCGCCCGAGGTTACAGAGGTAACAGCTGAAGTTGATAAAGCTAAAAATTATACAGAATTAAAAAATGCGTTGCCAGCTTATTTGTTGTGTGCTAATGGTGTCATGTATAGTAAAGAAGACTTAGTTAAGGCGATAGAACTTGTGGAAACTGGATCTATGCGAGAGGGTGGGGCCTTGATGCAACTTATACCGAAAGAAGCAGGTTTGGGTAATAAAGTTTTAGAATTATTAAAACCACATTTAGTTGGGCTCAAGAGAAAAGATTATTCTGATCAATATGCTCAAGTTACTAAAAAATATGGTGGCGCTCTTGGTTGGATGAGAAAATTAACGAATAAAGGAGCCTATGCAGAAGACATGTCTAAATTAAAGGAAGCTAAAGATTCTTATATTGAAAATAGAGCAGAACTTGTAGCTGATAATATTGATAAGTGGGCAACAGAACAAATTCAATTATCTGATGCTAAAGCAGACGCTTTTCAAAAAGAAAAGGGTTGGGGCTCAAAACTTTATGATGCGTATCGCAATAACAAATTTATTAAAAAATTTAATAAAGGCAGAGCTATTGTCGGTTTAGGTTTGCTTGGTGCTGGATTGGCTGGTATGCCAGTTTTGGCGAGTTTAGGTATGGCTGGGGTTGGTTATGTCGCTATGTCCAGAGCCTTTGGGTTTGTCGGGGGATCTATTTGGGCATATGAGTATATGAGTCATGCTGATAATAAAAAAGGTACTAAAGCAACTTTTTCCAAAGATCAAAAAATAGAATTAAAAGAATATGAGAAAAAATTGTTAGCTAAAGCCAAAACAAAAGAAGAAAAAAAATTGGCGAAAGAAATGATTCAAAAAAAACAATTTGAATTACAAACAAAATCTGTTTCAACTTTGCCAGATAAAAAGTTAGATGAGGTAATTTCATATTATCAAACAGAAATAGTTCGAAATGGTCAAAAGCTTTCCGAAGAACCAAAATTTCAAATGCTTATGAAAGAAAAGGTTCGAAGAATGAAATTAGCGGTAGCTGAAGTTAAAGGTAGAAATGTTGAGTTAGTCAAAAAAAATATTTCAGCAGAAGATAAAAATTTAGTAGACAGAGCAGTTGACACTCACGTAGAAATGTTAGCAGAATTAGAAAAACAGAAGTTTATTGATTTTTTCAAAATTGATCAAGAATTATATCAGTTGCAACACCAATTAAGCGTTATAAGTCCGAAATTTCCCGATGCGAAAAAACGCTTTTTCTTGAATCGTTATAATGCCATGAAAAAGGCCAAAGAAAAAGCTTATGCTTCGTTATCGCCAGAAATGCAAACTTTAGTTGATGAAAGAATGGCAACCTTGCCGAGTGGTAGAGAAAAAATTGATACGGTTGGCGTATTTTCCGCTGAAACTAATACTCAATTTGCTGATTTAAAAAAACAGCCTAATTTATACCACATAACTGAAGGTGAAAATGGTAATTATAAAGTCTTTTTACCAATAAAGGTTGGCGATAAAGTAAAAGTTGAAAGCCGTCAATTTAAATCAATGAAAGAGGTTAAGAAAGCAATTGAAGAGGCTAGATCCGCTACGGGTGAAAAATCAATATCTGAGAAAATGTGGGAACAGTCTTGGTCTTTGGAAGAATTATACAATTCGCGTATTAATGAAGTTTTACATAATAGCAGTCGTTTGAAAGAAGAAGCTCAGGAGTTTGTTTTGTCCAGTTTTGATAATATAATTACTACTGAGGAACAAAAACAAAAAAGAATTGAAACTACCGTTAGTCAAGTAGAATTTTTCTTGGCTACTCAATTGAAAAAAACAGACTCAGACATGGAAGATGCTTTATTGAAAAAGCAATGGGATAAAGAAAAGCAAAGACAAATTAGGAAAGGTCTAGCTTTATGTGTCGGTGTAATTCTTGGTTCGGGTGCATTAAATTTAGCTCGAAAAAATATTGGTGGATTTTTTGGAATAGGTGTGGCAGAAGCTGGAACATTACCTGGACACGGAGCATTATCGCCAATTGAAGATGCTGGCTTAAATCATGATCCTAGTTTGGCTGATGGTCATGAAGTTGGTGGACATGGAGGTTCTGGTGCTTTGGGTGGAGAAGCTGTAGATAGTCATCACGGAGCAACTGCTGGTGGTGCTATTGAAGAACCAACAGCCCATGAAGGTCATGGAGTAGACCATGGATCTGACTTAGATAAAATCAAACCGCCAGTAACTCCAGAAGAGCCTTTGGGTTCTCATGATAAAGATTTGAATTTACCACTTGATCATGAAATATTACCGAGCTATCAAGAACAGACTTTTGAATTTGGACAGGGTGATAGTGTTCATAGGATTATGGATCTTGAAACTATGAATCATGGTCAAGAAATGTTTCCAGGTGAATGGGAAAAAGTTTTATCTGAAGCTGGTGGAAATGAAACAATTGCCAAACAAAATTTTGGTGAATTTATTCATGATTGGAAAATGCAACAACTAAAAGATTTAGGTTATGATTGGGTTAAATATGAAGGAAGTTATCATTATGGTTATCCGTTTACACCACACGTAGGGGCTGAGTTGTCATTTGTGCAAGATCCTGATGCTCTTGGTGGTTGGAAAATTGAGATGGGCGCAGATCATATTACAGAGCATAATGGTCTTAAATTCCCAACTTTACCAGAGGAAGCTTGGAGTAATGGTTCAGTTAGAACTGTACTGGGCGCAAATATTGACGCTCCAGCTGGGGTTGATTTGCCAGAAGTTGCGAATGCTAAAGCAGATTTAATGAATCAAGGCTTTGAACATAGTGGTGGTCCAGTTGATTCAGAGGCATTAAAAGAAATAGAAAATATTCCTAAAGGACATGGATTGGCAGATAATAATAGTTTAGATTCTGGCACTGTTGAAGAAAGTCCAGCTACTCAACCAGTTTCCGAGGCGGAAGTTCCAGTTGCGCAAGTGCCTGCACAACCAGAGATAGTTCAACCTGTACCGGAGGCAGATGTAGATAAGTTTATGAGTGGAGATCCAGCAAAAGATTTACCAGAAAGTTTTAAACCTGGCGCAGTGCCAGTACCTGTTGAAGATGTGCCTAATGGAGGAGGATCAGCGGAAAGTGAGCACTTTGAACTTAAAAAAGAAATAGTAGATTCGCATTCAACTGCTAGTTCACATGAAAATGTAACTCATGATGGCGATACCACTACACGAGAAAGAACTTCTAAGTTTTCGCAGGGTGCAGAAATGAGCGGTTTTTCAGATGCTGATTATAAAGCAAGAGGAATTTTATCTGAAGATTGGCAAGATAGGATGAGAGAAGCTAAAGGTCCTTCACAGGCAACAAAAAGAAATATGATTCTTAGTCGAGCTAGACAGCTTTTACTTGGTCAAAATGAGATGGAAAAAGCATTAGAGGCTGGAGATACTACTAAAGCTGAAATTATCAAAGAAAAATTGGCAACAATGCTACAAAAGTCACAGAGCAACTTTCCTGGTGTTTTCGGTGATTTCTTAGAAAAATAATTAAATTATAAAATAAAGAAGCAGTTAAATCTGCTCTTTATTTTTTTCTTTATTCGTGCTAAACTTGCTTTAGTAATTAATTATTATATTTGATACATTTTTTATTTATTTTATAGTTTATATGTCAAAATTTTTAATACAAGGTGGTAATTTATTAAAAGGTGAAATCTCTGTTAATGGAGCCAAAAATGCAGCCTTAAAAATTGTAGCAGCCTCACTTTTATCAACTGAAAAAATTACCATTAATAATGTCCCAGACATTGAAGAAATAAATCGTTTATTAGAACTTTGTGAGTCAGTTGGCAGTACAGTTGAAAGAAATGGTAATAGTGTGGAAATCCAAACGCAGGAAATTCAAACTACTGACTTATCGCCAGAACTTGTAAAAAAAATTCGAGCAGCTGTTTTGATGATCGGCCCAGTGCTTCTTCGTAAGGGAGAAGTAAGATTGCCACATCCAGGTGGTTGCGCTATTGGTCAAAGACCAATAGATATTTTCGTTGATGGATTTAAGGCTTTTGGGGTTGAAGTTCGAGAAAATGATGATCATTACCATTTTAGAATAAACGAAGAATTGCAAGGTGCAACTTTCGTGTTTCCTAAAATTTCAGTTACTGCTACTGAAGTTTTAATGATGACAGCTACTTTAATTCCTGGTAAAACAGTTTTGAAAAATTCAGCTTGCGAACCTGAGATCCCAGCCTTAGCTGAATATCTAAATCGTTGTGGTGCTAAAATTTCTGGTGCTGGTACGCACACAATTGAAATTGAAGGTGTTAAAAAGTTATCAGCTGAAGTTTATGAAGTTATGCCAGATAGAATAGAAGCGGGCAGTTTTGCTATTTTAGGAGCACTTTGTGGAGATCCGATTCGTGTTACTAATTGTTGTCCTGAGCATTTAGAATCACTTTGGGTAATGTTTGATAAAATGGGCATAGATTATGAACTTGGTAAAGATTGGGTTGAAGTTTGTAAATCAAAAAATGTTAAAGCTCATGATATTATTACTCATGAATATCCTGGATTTACAACAGATTTGCAACAGCCATTTACTGTACTTTTGACTCAAGCTGAAGGCACAAGCTTAGTGCATGAAACTATTTTTGAAGCGCGACTTTTTTATACTGATAAACTTAAACAAATGGGAGCAAAAATTATAATGTGTGATCCTCATCGAGTCATAGTTAATGGTCCGAGTGAACTTTATGGCCGTCATTTAGAAAGTCCAGATCTCCGAGCTGGTTTTGCTTTAGTCTTGGCTGGTTTAATTGCTCACGGTGAAACTACGATTGATAATATATATCAAATTGATCGAGGTTATCAAAAAGTCGAAGAAAGATTAAGCGCTTTAGGCGCAAATATTAAAAGAGTAGACTAAAAATAAAATAAAAAATATGGTTAGTGATCAGAAAATAAAAACAAAATTTGTTTATTTAACAAACAAAAAAAAGAAAATATCTATTGCTGTAATTCTTTTAGTTTTCCTAGCAATTTTCTTTTTGGGTGGATTTTTTATCGGCAAGCTAACTTCTGGAAAAATAAGTCTAAAAGTTGACCCAGATTATTATAAACAAACTGCTTTGTCAGATATTTTTAGTAATCGTTTAGTTGAACAGGTTTGGACTATTTTACGAACTGACTATGTTGATAAAGATAAGCTAGATGAGAAGGAAATGTTCTACAGTGCCTTAAAAGGGTTTGTAGCTGGGGCAGGAGACGCTTATACTGTATTATTGGATCCTGAGCTATCAAAAGAGTTTGATGAACAAATAAGTGGTGAATTTGAAGGAATTGGAGCTGAAATTGGTCTTCGTGATGGGATTGTTACAGTGATTGCTCCGTTAGCTGGTACACCCGCTGAGCAAGCAGGACTTTTGTCTGGGGATAAAATATATTCAGTTGATAATACCGAAGTTATTGGTATGACTTTGGACAAAGTTGTACGGATGATACGTGGGCCTAAAGGTACTAATGTTACTTTGCTCATAGCTAGGGGCGATGAGGAGTCAAAAGACGTTGTAATAACTAGAGGAGTAATTGAAATAAAAAGTGTAGAATGGGAATTTTTGGATAATGGTATTGTTCATGTAGAGTTTAGTTCTTTTAATGAAGATACTTTAGATTTGTTTAAAAAATTAGCCAAAGAAATAAGTCAAAAAAACACAAAGGGAATTATTCTTGATATGCGTAATAATCCAGGTGGTTTATTGAATGTTGCTTTGGATGTTTGTTCTTATTGGATTGAAGATGACTTGTTGTTAATTGAAAAATTTGGCGATGGTCGGGATATGCAATATACTGCTGGAAATAGAGCACCATTCAAAAATATTCCAACGGTAGTTTTGATTAATATGGGAAGTGCTTCAGGTTCAGAAATTGTGGCAGGTGCACTTCAGGATTATGAAATTGGAGAAATTATTGGAGAGCAAAGTTTTGGTAAAGGATCAGTTCAAGCTTTGAAAAAATTGCCAGATGGCTCTTCTTTAAAAGTGACCATTGCTAAGTGGTTAACTCCAAAAGGCAGGAGTATTAATGACGAAGGTATTGCGCCTGATTTGGCCGTTGAATTGACTTATGATCAATATTTGAACAAAGAAGATCCTCAGCTTGATGAGGCGATTAAACAACTTACAAATTAAAAAAAGATGCCTAAAAAAATAATTAAACTATAACAATACATAAAAGGGGGACATAGTCTCCTTTTTATCTATTTATTTTTAAAAATATGAAAGTAGTTTTAACAAAGTCAGTGCCAACACTTGGCCGAGCTGGAGAAGTGAAAAATGTTTCTGATGGATATGCTAGAAATTTTTTACTTCCTAAAAATTGGGCAGTGCAGGCAACTGATAAAAACATTGAAAAATTTAAAAAAATTGCTGAGAATAAAATTAAAGTTAAGAAGGGTGGTGTTTTTAACCCTGCCAAATTAATGAATAAGTTAAATTCAGTGGTTGTTAATTTTCACGAAAAAATGAATGATTCTGGAACTTTTTTTGTTGGTATTACAAAAGATAAAGTTGCTGTCGCCTTGAAAGAAAAAGGTTGTGATATCAAAGATAAGCAAGTTCTTTTGTCAGAACCGATCAAAAAACCTGGGACATACAAAATAACAGTTAAAGTTGATCCTGCAAATAAAGTTAAAATTACTTTAATCGCAAGTGCAAAATAAGATTTATTTTTATTATAATAATTATATTTATAGTTTAATTTTATGCCAAAATACATTTTTGTAGTTGGTGGCGTGATGAGTGGTGTTGGTAAAGGGATTGCAGCTGCCTCTATTGGTAAAGTTTTACAAGGAAAAGGTTATCGAGTGTCTGCTATCAAGATTGATCCATATATTAATGTTGATGCTGGTACCATGAATCCAACTGAACATGGGGAAGTTTTTGTAACTGAAGATGGCGATGAAACAGACCAAGATATTGGAAATTATGAAAGATTTTTGAATCAAAACATTTTATCAGATAATTACATGACAACTGGGCGAGTTTATCAAACAGTTATAGAAAAAGAAAGAAACCTTGAATATGGCGGAAAATGTGTTGAAGTTGTTCCGCATATACCAGAAGAAATAATCAGGAGAATTGAATATGCAACTAAATTGAATGATTCAGAAATAATGATTATTGAAGTTGGTGGAACGATTGGTGAGTATCAAAACTTATTATTTCTTGAAGCAGCTAGAATGATGAAAATGCGTAATTTTCATGATGTGCTTTTTGTTTTAGTTTCATATCTGCCCGTTCCTTCTAAAGTTGGTGAAATGAAAACTAAACCAACGCAATACGCAATTAGAACTTTGAATTCAGCTGGTATTCAGGCCGACTTTGTTCTTTGTCGAAGCGACAAAGCAATTGATGATGTCCGCAAACAAAAGATTGCTATTTCTGGTAGCATTTTCCCTGATCATATAATTTCAGCTCCAGATGTAGAGTCAATTTATGATATTCCAGTGAATTTTGAAAAAGAAAAAATTGCTGAGAAAATTTTAAAACAATTTGGTTGGGGTCCAAAAACTAATTCCCCAGGTATAAAAGAGTGGGAGGATTTATTGGAAAAAGTTAAGCTAGCTACAGAAACTGTGAAAATTGGAATTGTTGGTAAATATTTTAAAACTGGTGATTTTGTTTTGAAAGATTCATATATTTCTGTAATTGAAGCGGTTAAACACGCTTGTTGGTTGCAAAATAAAAAACCTGAAATCCAATGGATAAATTGTGAGGTTTATGAAAACGAACCAGCTAGATTAAAAGAACTTGATCAGTATGATGGTGTTATAATTCCGGGTGGCTTTGGATCTAGGGGAGTAGAGGGAAAAATTTCAGCCATAAAATATTTAAGAGAAAATAAAATTCCTTTTTTTGGTCTTTGCTATGGTTTGCAATTGGCAACTATTGAATTTGCTCGTAATGTTTGCGGTATTGCAAATGCAACTTCAACTGAAGTAGATCCAAACGGGGAACATCAAGTTATTCATACAATGCCAGATCAAATCAAAAAATTGTTGGAAAAACATTATGGCTCAACAATGAGATTAGGAGCTTATCCTTGTGAATTAGTTGAAGGTTCAATCAGTTTTCGAGCTTATGGTCAAAAAAGTATTTCCGAAAGGCATCGTCATCGCTATGAAGTTAATAATAGTTATCGTCAGCGCTTGGAACAGGGTGGATTAAAGTTTGCTGGGTTGTCGCCAGATCAGCAATTAGTAGAAATTATTGAAGTTCCAGATCATCCATTTTTTGTCGGTGTACAATTTCATCCTGAATTTAAATCTAGACCACTTCAAGGTCATCCGCTTTTTAATGAATTTATTAAAGTTTGTATTACTAAAAACCAACCTGTTAATGATTCTAAAAAAATAAATATTGAAATTTTTTAGTATGATAAATTTGTCAGAAATAAAAACTATTGCAGTTGTTGGTGCTACTAACAATTCAGAAAAATATGGATATAAAATAGTTGAGAATCTAAAAAGAAAAGGTTTTAATGTTTGGCCAGTTAACCCTAAAGAAAAGGAGATTTTAAGCTTAAAAGTTTATTCAAGTTTACAAGATTTACCACAAGAGCCAGAGTTAGTTGTTTTAGTTGTCCCGGCGACAATTGGTTTAATAATAATCAATCAGATGCACGAACTTGGCTGGCAAAATGTTTGGGTTCAGCCAGGTGCAGAATCTGAGAAATTAATTGCTGAATTGGATAGATTAAAATTCAACTATATTGTTCAAGCTTGTATAATGATGAATTAACTGAGTAATTTAAATATAAAATTTTTAGTAATAAAAAAGAACCATTTTTAATTGGTTCTTTTTTTATTTTTTTAATATTGTAAGATTTTTTTAATTTTGGCGATTTCTTCTTCTTTGTGATTTATAATTTTTTCAATGTTAGCAGTTCCGCTTGTTGAGGCTTCTAAAAATCCATTCATGGCTGCTTCAGCAAACCAGCCACTATTTAACCAATCAAATAACCATTGATCAGTAAATTTAGGATTTTCTTGGTTAATTCCAGAGCCAATTGCTCTTAGCCAACGGCGATTGAAATTTTCTTGAGAGCCGATTGGTGGTGCCATGACGATTGGTATTCCAAGTGCAGTGTAAAAGCTTAATTCACTTGGTTTTGTCCAAAGAATATCAGTTTTGCTTAGTGCTTTATTGAATTTTATAAAGTATTCATCTTTACAACTGCCGTGCAAAATTTCAATCCCTTTTTCAAGCTCTGAAGATAAACCCAATTTTCTTATTTCTGTTTTAAAGAAATTATTAACAACATTGTGAATGCCAGCTACTAAAATTATTTTTATTTTATTTTGTTTTATTTTTTCTTGAAGACTTTCTACAATTTCTATACCCAACTGTTTTTGTGCACCTGCTCCGCCAACAGCAAACATCAAGGTTAATGTATGTTTCTTTTTGTCTGAATTGACTTTTGTCCCGAGATGTTTTTTTATGGTATCACTATAATTTTTAAAATAAATTTTTTGTGGATCTAGAGCGATTAAGCGGGTTCTTAGTTGCTTTTTTAGAATTGTTTCTTTTGTTCCACCAATTAATTCTTCTGGTAGTGGAAAGCCTGTAACAAATATATTTTCTGAACGAACACCATAAAGTCTAAGTCGTTTTTCTACTCTTGGATTAGGAGCAAAGTATTTTATTCGGCTTTTTCTAGGGTCCAGTGGTACCCAAGCTCGGCTGATGTCAGTATCCGTAGCTAAACAATAAATATCGCCAGGATATTTAAAATATTCAGCCATAAAAGCAGTAATAAAAAAAGTTGTGACAATTGGTAGCGGGTTTTCAGCCAGTTTATCAATTAAATGTTTGCCCCAGTCATATTTTTTTATTAATGAAAATATTGATTTGACTTGCACAGTTGGGGTAGAAAGATCTCGTTTAGGATAAAATGGGGGAATCTCTTGAAGTTTATCAAAAAGATCCCAAGCTATCCCGCCAATTAGTGGAAATTTTTTGAAGCGAGATATCCATTCATACGCTAAACGACTTTTTCGCCAAACTTCTCGGTCTTTTTGAGGAATTCCTTTATAGTCGTTAGCATTTATAATTTGATTTTTAAAAGCTAGTTTTTTTAGGGGCCAAGCTGCTCTTTGATGGCCGTAGCCCATGTCAACAGCTATAAGATGTGCTTTTTGTGAAGGTTGCATACTTTGTATTTTGATTTTTATTAATTATATTTTAACACAAAATATTAAAAAAGACCACTTTTGTTTAGTGGTCTTGTGTGATTTATTTTCCAAAGTTAAGAATTGCTTTAAGTCTGGTTAAGATACTTCCTTCTTTGATTGAGAGAAGTTCTTTTGATGATTCTCTTTCAGCCTGAATTTCGTTTTGTTTAGTTGTAATCACGTTGTTGGCCATTTCTAGTTTTTCACTAATCATAATACCAATATTTTTAGTTAAGGTTTCAATAATTAATGGCATGTTTCTTCTTATCTCGTCATAACCAAAGCGATTAATAGAAAGTAGAATTAATTTTGAACTGGCCGATAAAATGGTTGCAGTTCTTTTGCTTTTTTCGTTAATCAAACAAACTTCGCCTATTATATCACCTGGACCAAAAGTATGAACGGTGATTCCACTGACCTTGACGGCAGCTTCCCCAGAAACAATGATAAACATTTCATCGCCAGGATCGCCATACCTAACAATAGTATCATTGAGTTGGTATTGCTTTTTTTCAAAATAGCTAATGATTTCTACTGCTGTTTCATAGTTCACACCACGAAATAATGGAATTTTTAATGTTTGAACCAAAGATCGGCAAATTTTTTCAGAAATTTGACCACTCATAAGAATCTCCTTCTGTGGGTTTGCTCTACTTTGAGAAGTAGGGTTAAAGAACTTCCATGCATATTTTACCACAATTTAATTTTCTGACAATAAAGTTATCCCGAACTTTGAATAATAAAAAAGATGCCGAAATTAGATAATTTCGGCATCGAGAGTTGAATGATTATTCCTCTTCTTCCTTTCTATTCAACTGCTGAACTAGGTTCAAGACAGTCAACAAGTTGTAATTGTATCGAGCATTGTTATAATCTGGGTATTTACCCAGAGAGGCGCTTTTTTCCAAGCTGGTAATCTCGTCCTCAGTCATCGTACCAACCTGGGTTAGTAGGTAATGAAGAGAGAAGTCATCTGAGTTGCTATTGTAGACTGCGAGGATCTTATTCCCTGCTGATAATACTCGAATATCAACAAGACCACTGGCTGTTACGCATCCGAGAATCAAGAGACCACGTGCTTCAAGTTCTAAAACATACCGATTTTCTTTGAGTATGTTTT
The DNA here is from genome assembly GCA_964434235.1 of uncultured Gammaproteobacteria bacterium. Lineage (GTDB taxonomy): Bacteria > Patescibacteriota > Patescibacteriia > UBA11705 > JABHMO01 > JABMRF01. The sequence goes on from CAYSUN010000007.1 coordinate 23,491, forward strand.
TTCTCATCTGTTCTGTCAGCTGAGGGCAGTTTCCATTGTTTGATACAAAAATCTTGATGATTTGACTCTCAAGACTGTCTTTCCTCCCGTCAGTGTTGGCAATGACGACATAGAGAGTACAACCAAGGCTTTGGATGTCGCGACGTAGATTTTCAGCTTGAGCAATCCAGTACTCCTTGAATTTGGCGTAGCTTTTTTCAATTTCTTTTTCTTGTTGTTTATCTTCATGCGAGCCAAACACCAAAAATGTTAGACCACCTAGAACCGTTAAAACAAGAATTAACGGAAAAGCGATGTCATCAAAAGAAGAGTTTGTTACCGTTTCTGTCGCCAAAAAGAATATAGACATTTCGAACCTCCTGATTTTACTTTCACTCAATTCAATCTCATCATGCCTTTGGCTGAGGATCGAACAGGTAAAAGTAGACCAAATAGTTGATTATCTACCATAGACAATCAACAAATAATAATAGCATAAAAGTTTAAAGGCGTCAATAGTAGCGGTATATTTGAATAATTAACTTGACAAAATACAAAATCTTTGCTATAATTATTACAGAGTGAAAAGCCTGAATAGGGCTTTTTATCATTTTTAAAAAATAATTAACTAAAATAAGATAAAATAATAACAAGTTGATTTCTTACTATAAATAATTTATGAATGAACAAAATTTTAACTCAGTTGAACAACAAATGGAGTCAGATAAGAGGATTGCTAAGCTTTTGGGTGAGATTGAAGATCTTCGCAAGCTTGGAACAATTGATAATGAGTCAGCAAATTTAGCTAGTTTTGCATTAACCTTAAAAGGTGATGAAGCTTTGTTAGCTAATAGAATTGTGTCTAGAGGATCTGATCCAGCATCATTAGAATTAGTTTTAAATGGAGAAATCAGTGAACCTGTGATGAGAGCGCATAGACGTGGTCCTGGAGCTTTAACTGAGTTAGAAAGAGAAAAATGGCTATTATTAGCGTCGCAATCACTTGATGAAAATGCAGATAATGGTTTATCAGTCATAGAAAAAATTCAACAATTTGATGAAGCTATACATTGGTTAAAAACAGCTAGCGATGAACAGAAAAAAGAAGCAATTCACACTACTCTTGATTCAATTTTACAAATTCCCTATGAAGAGGCCGAAATTAGTGGTTTGCGAATGAGAGTTTATGAATCTGACAAAGGTTTTGCTTCAGCTTATTGGTCAGGCGAAGATTTTGCTGCAGTGAAAGAAGGTGATTTAACATTTGTCGGTTCAAAAGCCAAGAGTTTAGATGAAATTGGTGTTAAAGTAGATAAACAGCTTTCACCAACCTTTGGTATAATTTTTGGTCAAAAGTAAAAAGTTAAAAGTAAATTGAAAAAGTTAAAAATTAGAAGTTAAAAGTTAAAAGTTAAAAATTAAAAGGCTTGCCCTGAACTTAACGTCTTATAGCGTTATAGTTCGGGGTAAAAGTAAGTTTTAAGTAAATAGTAGATAAAAAGTATTAAGTAATAAGTATTAAGTGTTAAGTATTAAGTATTAAATTTTTCTTGTTACTTGGATCTTTCTTTTCCTTGACTTCTTGTTTTAGTGATTAAGTGTTTAAAATAAATGGATTAAAACAAATAAATTAAAATAAAAAATTTAAGGACAAAAAATTTAAGGACAAAAAACAATTAAAAATATGACAATTGAAGATCCATTAAAAAAAAGTAAAGAGGGGATGAATTTAGAACAAGTAGAAGCTATTAAAAAAGAATTAGCTGAGTTTGGTCTCGAAGTGAATGAGCAAAATATTGAAATGGTTGGACGTTTAATAAATTCCAAGCAAGTAAACGAAGCGGAAAAGTCAATTTATGAAAAATCCAAAGCTTTAGTTTCTGGTGATTTTTCAGTTGAAGAAGAATTAAAACAAATGATGCAAGAAAAGGGAATTACTGAAATTGTTCATTGCGAAGGGCCAACCGTTTGGGATCATGTTAAATTAGGTTTGCAGATTATTGATGACCTGCCAATTGATGAAGAACAAAAAAAGTTTTATAAAATAGTTTTTCTTTATCATGATTACGGTAAAACAGATGAAACAATAATTGCTAATAATGCTGAAAAGAATAAAAACCCTTTGCGTGAATCAACTGGCGCTTATAATATTTCTTTTGTTGATCATGCCCATTTTGAAAAAATGACTGATGGCGCTGAAGCCAAAGTTAGAGCTGGTTTAGTGGCCAATGGAATCTTTGGCGAATCTGCTGATAAAGTACTTTGGTTATTAAGCTATCATATGAAAGGTGGTATTATTGAGCCTAAATCAAAAATTGCTAATGCTGCAGAAATATTTAATGAAACTGACTTAATTACATTTAATGATTTATTGACGATCTTGCAATTAGACGGACAAGCGTCAGCTCATTATAATGTTAATACAGGCTTGTCTGGTAATGACAAAAAAGCTGCGCTACAAAAAGATAAACTTTTAGAAAATATTTCAATTTACAATGGAGTCTTATCTCTTTTGGTTGAAGTGGGAGAAGACGATGAAAAGCAAAAAATTTTTACTAAACAAAAAGACGTTATTAATAAGTTTTTTAATCAAGTAAATAATTTTGATGAAATTGATTCTTTGGCAATCGAAAAGTTAAAGCAACAATTAAAAGATATTGCTAATCCTGAAGAAAAAAAGATTGAGATTCCTGATCAACTGAAAAAAATTGGTATAATTCTGGGAGAAAAAACAAGAGAAGTGGCAGAAGTTTATCCTAAATTAGTAAAGAATAAGGATAATGAAAAAGCTATGCAGTCTATTGTTGATGGAAAGCTGAAAAATCAGCTAGGCTTAACTGATGAACAAATTCAAGCAGTTTTACAAACTTTGTAATATAGTTAAACAAAAAAACGTCCATCATGGCGTTTTTTTGTTTTAAATTAATTTTCTAAAGCAACAATGTTAATCCTTTGCCAGTATTCATATCCTTGATGCATTTTTTGTTCAAGACCACATTTTTCAATTAAATATTTTACCCAGTTTGAATTGTTCAAAATGTTATTAACTTTGAGTGGAACTTTCATAGATTCAATCTTTTTCATGGTCATTTGTGGTTTTATGACAAGGACTTGTCTTTCGCATAGATTTGAAATATTGGTAACCAAAACTCCGCCAGGATTTAAATGATTTTGTCCGTTGTGTAATAAATATTTTAATAAGCCAATTCCTTCATAAGGATTATCATCAATGCTGTTTGGGCGGGGGACATATGGTGGATTGCAAATTATTAAATCAAACTTTTTATTTTTAATTAGCTCAATGCCATTACCATTAAAGTATTTGGCTCTTTTATCTTTTATATTATCTTTGGCTGATTTAATTGCGTATGGATTAATATCATTGATTAACATTGAGTTAAGATTTTTTGCTTTGGCTAAAATGTATTTGCTAATATAACCAGAACCACAACCAATTTCTAAAGCAGTTTTGATATTCTTTTTTTGCTTCAAAACTTTATCCACGGCTTTAGCCATTAAAATTGTATCAATTGATGGACACCAAACATTAATGTGTGAATCATCCCAAAAAGTACTTACACCGTTGTATTCAATAGTTCTTGGCTTGTTGTTGTACAAAGAAAACAAACTGTCGCGAAGCGTTGGTTTACATTGTAGAATTTTAAAAGTGTCAGTCATTAAAACTGGATTTTTGAATTCAGTTACAAACATTTTCTTAGTATCGGGATAAGTGTTTATGCGTTTGCCGTTAACTCGGTCTTTACCCATAACAGAAGCCAGCTCAACTCCATTGGCCCAGATTTGTAGTTTTTTTAGATCATTAGAAATTTTAATCAGCATAATATTAAATTAGTTTTATGTTCAAATTATAGCAAACTATTGTATCTACTGTAAATATGTCTAAACTTACACAATCTATTGACAAAAATGTAGCCATTTGTTAAGTTGTAATGAATTTGCAGTGGTTCTTTACATTCACAACGGAGAACAAAAATGAGTTGGAAAAAAAGTGCTTTGGCGATTTGTGTTGGCGTGGTGGTTTTAATTCTGACAGTACTTCTTTTAAAGGTATTATTTGGCCTAGAATTGTTAGGAGTGTTCATTGGTGTGATTCTTGGACTTGAGACTGGGTATTTTACTGGTGATCACCAAAGAGCGTTTTTTACGCACAAAAAAGTATTTCAGAGTTTGATTAGCGAAAAAGCTAAAAGTTTGTATTCTGTTGTTGCTAATTTGATTTTTTGTGGTTTAGTTGGTGTGGCTTGGGTATTTTCTTTTACCTGGCAATTCAAATTCTTTCCTCAATTGATTAATTTTGATCTTGGAGAATTTGCTTTTGCACTTGTTTTAATCAGTTTTATTGTTTCTGCTATTATTTGTTTTGGAGATATATGGGAAAGTAATGCAAAATCCTGGCTAGAGCATGGAAAATTTTTACTTTTAGTTTTAGCTGTTGGAATATTTGCACCTACTGTAGTTAGTCTTTGTCTTGCTTTGATAGCCCTAGCTTTGGCTGTGGGTGTGTTTGTAGTGTTGCCAGTTGTTTTCGCTATTTGTTTATATGGGTTTATTGTGTCAATTATGAAATTGTCTTCTGATAAATCTTTTGTGGCAATTACTATTGGAGTGTTGTCTGGTGGTTTTGGTGGTTTGATTTATGGTAATTTCGCAGATGTTCAGTTTTGGTCAATAACAACTTTGTCTATGTGTTTTGTAGGATGCTTCGTAGGGTTAACTTCTGCTGGAACTTTTGCTCTTTTGGGAAGGTTAAAGTTTGTAGTTAGCTCTTTCCAATGGTATTCCAAAATGTTTTGTAAATAAAAAAAATGGCCGACTTTCAAAAAGTCGGCTTTTAAATTTTAAATTAAAATTGATTATTCAATTTTTTGTGAACGATGATTTATGCTTATGGTTGACAAAAGCAGATTGGTATGATAATTTATTCTAAATCAGCGTGAAGGTTCTTTGAATTAAAAATTTGGTTAAGTTCAGTTAACTTCTCGAGTAAATTCGAGACTTATGGGGAGGGGGATAATGAGAGTAATTCAGATTCCTAGTGTTCGAGAACGTGAAGTTTCTTTGTCTCAAGTGACGAATGAGGATTTTCTTCAAGCAGTAATTAACAGGGATTTGATTAAGCGAATTCACTTTTTGAGTCGTACTAATTTGATTCGTGTGAAATCTGAATTTGATAATGTTGATATTCAGAATGTCCGTAGTGAAGACAGGAATCGTTTTCTTGATAGTTTAGCAGATCGTTTTACAACAAAGACAGTCAGTCAATTTGTGAGTGCTGTGCACATGGCTTATGACCAACATCTTCCATTATCACTTAGCCCTGAAGTGTTGTGGTATGTGATTTCACATGAGATTGCTTTTCATGTAAAAAGTAATGCTGGTCAGTATGCACATTTGTTTACGAAAATGCCGAGTGAGAAACAGCTTATAGAAGTACAAGATGACACTTTGAACTATGATGCACCGAGCGATTGGCTTTCAGCAATTAACCTTTTCCGTAAGCCACTTCGTGAGCATCTGCCGACTGGTATTATGGAACTTTGTTTGCCCCAGTTTTCTACACTTACATTGGAAAGTGAAACAGCCATTACTGTGAATTTTATGGATACAGTTTCAAAGTATTTTGATTTTATGATGACTACTTTGTGTGGGATTCCAGCTATTCGAATGGAAGGTTCAATTGATGATTGGAAGTTGCTCGCTGGTTCGGTTCGTTCTTTGTCAGAGTACATTGTTGGCTTGGAACAATATTTTGAAGTTCTTCAAGAGTTGCTGGACAAATTGGTAACAGAGTATGAAAGCTCTCAACCTGATTATGATTTTTGGACTTCTTTTTACAAGGTTATCGGTGGTTCTGGTGGTCCATATGTTAATGGTTGGATTAACGTGCTTTTTGCTCATGGCTATTCTTGGCAACAGGACAAGGAAGATACTATTTATCAAATTAAGTCAGAGTGGCAAAGTCCTTTTTCTGTGTCGAATGGTAATCATGCAATAACCACAAACAAGTTTCCGTCTCATGTTTCTAGAGTTGACTTTATTTGGAATTATTATGGTAATCATATTCCGATGATGTTGGTTTCTGGCGTATTTGGCACGGAAATGGAAGATGGTTTTTTGACTCCAAAGCTTGGAGTCGGAGTAATTGAAAAAATGTAAAAAAATAACCCTTCAGTACAATGTACTGAGGGGCTTTTTTATAATATTTTTATTTTAGTGAATCAGCCAAAAGTTGTTTGCCCTTGGCTAACCAGGTAGGTTCTTCTCTTGTTTCCATTTCAATAATGTAATCAGAAATAATGGCTTGCTTTAGTTGAAGGTCAGCAAATAAATTTATATATGAAGTTAAAATTTTATAATGAATTTCTTCGCGAGTTTTTTCATCATCAAGTTGAAGCCAAACATTGTTTTCAAAAGCCCATTTGTCATAATCAGGAGTACCAAGGTTATCCAGTATGTTGTTTAATAGAATTCCTTGAACTTCTTTGGCGCTAAGGCCAGAGTAATCTCCTTCAGTTAGTCGATTGGGATCCTGAATTGTAAGTTTATCTAATTGATCAGATAAGTTTTCTTCATCATATTCAATATCATAAATTTTTACTAATTTTTGTTCTGGTTCTTTTTGTTCTTCATTGTTTTCCTCATCTGTTTGTTCTGAAGGGATTGTATCAGCATTAATTGTAATTTTTTCAAATGGATGTGGCTTTACAAAAGTTTTGATTCGTCCAGAATTATTTTGCAAATCCATTTGTTCAATTGCGCTTACAATTGTTTGTGTTTGTTGAAAAGACAAGTCAGTGTTAATTGCTTTGTAAATCAAATATTGCCAAGCAGTATTTATTTTATTTTCTTGGTCACCTAAATATTTAATTAACATTTGTTTAATAAAGGTTGAGTGATTATGTGCTCTTTGAGGTTCACCGATGGCAAAGCCATGTCTATTGCGCAACCATTGAAGCGTTTGAGTTGTTGGTAGTTTTAAGTCTCGAAATATTCCTAAGGCTTCAGAAAATCCAACCATGGCAACATAATCTGCTTTTTTCCCAAGGATTTTTTCCATTTGTTCAATACCGTACTCAATGCTAACAAGTCCACAAGAATTTGAAACATAGTAATCACCAGGTTTGTAACCAGAACCAGGAAGTGGAACATAGGTTCCTCTTGGTAGAGCTGTTATATTAATGTATTTTTGCTCACGATGAATTTCTAACAATTGAATGGCATCACAGTGTCCAGAAGTATCGCCGGCACGAGAGTCTATCCCAATTAACAATATTTTAATTAAGTTATCATCACCAAAAGGATCTTCGTCTTCGTTGATATTGTTTAATTTTCTTTCGTGTATAAGATCAGTAATTTGTTGTTCAATCAGTTGTTTTTGTTCTCGTTCAAAAACATTTCTTTTGTAGTTAATTATCCCACGAACTAAAAACCAGCCGACGATTGCGACTAGTAATAATAGAATAATGATTTTGACTTTTTTCTTCATAATCTAATTTTACACCAATAATTAAAATAAATAAAGGGGGTTGTGATTGATTTTATAGCAAATTTAGGTTATAGTCTGTAATAGACAAGTTATTTTTACTATTTATTAATTATTATCATATGAGAGTTCCAAAAAGAAGATATGAAATTAGCGCTCAGGCCAAAATTAAGCATGATCCGCTTATTACACAACAAAAGTTTAATGAATTACAAGCAAAACTAGAAAAAATGAAAGTTCAATTGCCAGAAGCACGAACGGAAGTGGCTAGATTAGCGGAAATGGGGGATTTTTCAGAAAATGCTGCTTATCAAATGGCCAAAGGCAGACTCCGAAGTTTGAATAGTCGTATTTTACAAACTGAACACATAATTAAACATTCGCAAGTAATTCAAACAAGTTTGAACAATAATAGTGTTCAGGTCGGTGGTAGGGTAGTAGTTGAGGTTTCAGGTCAAAAAAAAGAGTATACAATTCTTGGATCAAGTGAAACAAACCCAAGTGCTGGCCTTATATCTAGAAAATCACCAATTGGCGAAGCATTACTTGGTCTTGAAGTTGGTGATGAGGTTGAAGTTGAATTAGCCAATAAAAAAGTTAAATACAAAGTTCTTAAAATTGACTGAGTTTGCTTGTAAAGCTATAATAAATACATTGAATTGTGTATTACCATAATTCATTATTCGTAATTCATAATTTATATAAATATGAATGATAAAAAACAAACAATACTTACTGGAGATCGTCCAACTGGACCATTACATCTTGGTCATTATGTTGGATCTTTGCAAAAAAGAGTTGAGCTACAAAATGAAGGTCATAACATTTTTATTTTGCTTGCTGATACACAGGCTTTAACTGATAATTTCAAAAATCCGGCTAAAGTTCGAGATAACATCACTCAAGTTGTGCTAGATTATTTAGCAGTTGGTTTGGATCCAGAAAAGTCAACGATTATGGTGCAGTCACAGATGCCTGAGTTGGCTGAGTTATTTCAGTATTATATGAACTTGGTAACAGTTGCTCGTTTAGAAAGAAATCCAACAGTTAAAGCGGAAATTAAACAAAAGGATTTTACTAAAAGTTTACCAGCTGGGTTTCTTACTTATCCAGTAAGCCAAGCAGCTGATATTACTGGTTTTGATGCGACTTTGGTTCCAGTTGGTGAAGATCAATTGCCAATGATTGAACAAACTAGAGAAATTGTTAAAAGTTTTAATAGTCTTTATGGTGATACATTAGTTTTACCAAAAGAGATGCTTTCTAATGTCGGTCGTTTGCCTGGAACTGATGGCAAAGAAAAAATGAGTAAAACTTTAGGTAATACTATCAATCTTTGTGATTCAACTGAAGAGGTGAAAAAGAAAGTAATGGCCATGTTTACTGATCCTAAACATTTACGAGTTGAAGATCCTGGAGAAACAAAAGATAATCCAGTTTTTGATTATCTTGAAGCGCTTGATCCTGACAAAGAGGGTTTGAAAAAGTTAAAAGACCATTACCGCAAAGGTGGACTTGGCGATGTGGTTGTAAAAAAACATTTATTTGAAGTTATAGAAAATTTACTTGAACCAATGCGTAAGCGTAGAGCTCAATATTCAGAAAAAGATGCTTTATTAATTGCTCAACAGGGGACAGCTAAAGGCCGAAAAGTTGTTCAGGCTGTAACGGCTAGAGTGAAGAAGGCAATTGGTGTAGATTATTTTGAATAAAAAATTTATTATATTTAGAAACAAAAAAACTCTCCATAAACAGGGGCGTTTTTTAATTAAGATTATAGTTTAATTTCCCAGGCTCCATTTACAAAGACTGCTTTTGTTGTTCCGCAAAAGGGGACATTATCTTTGTTGTAATATGTGACACTGACAGAAGTAATTGATTCTCTAATCCAGCCATGTTGAGAATTACTTTCATAGTGGCCCTTCCTTGTGTACTCATATTCTGTATATCCATCTTCACCTTCAGTTTTAACTTTAATAGTCCAGAGGTATAGACCTTTTTCATCTTCAGCTTGCACCTCAGTTTCGTATTTTTGTCCAACTAATTTTTCAAAAACTGCTTTAACTTCTTCTTTTGAAGGAATGTGTTCAAGTTTTGTTTCTTGTTCAGTAAAAGTTTTTTCAGCCATATTGTTTCTTGTTATTATTTTATTATTTGTTGAACTCTGCCAACTTCTCCAGTTGTTAATCGAACTTTGATTCCACGGTGGTGCTCAGCTGAACTGGTCAAAATATCTTGAACAATGCCAGGAGTGAGGGGACCACCTTTTTGATCTTGTTTTAGAACTATAGCGACTTTTAGTCCAGGATAAATATTAGTGCGTATTGTACCGTCCATGTGATTAGTTTATTTATTAATGTATACCTATACCATAGCTGAATTTATTTATAATGTGAATAAGCAACAAAAAACCCCTCGTAAATCGAGGAGTTTTTTATTTGAAGTAGTAAAAATTATTTTTTCTTTTTTACAGCTTTTTTAACTTTTGTTTCCTTAACTTCCTTTTTTTCAGAAGCTTTTGGTTTCACTTCTTTTTTCTTAGTATTTTTAATTGGTGATTCTTTTTTTTCTGCTTTTGGTTTTTCTTCTTTTGCTTCTGGAACTAGTTTGCCAAGTAAAGCAATAACCTTATCAAGTTTTTCGTTCATTGCTTCAATTTGCTTGTTTGATTGACCAGAACTTTGAGGTCTACTATTGCCTTTACCACCAAAGCAGTCATTACAATAGATTGGTTTATCACCAGTTGGTTTAAATGGTACTTCACAAGTTTTACCACATTCATCACAAACAGCTGAGTGCATACTTCTTTCACCTGAATCTGATCTTCGTGAATCAAATCTTCGTGAGTCAGATCTTCGTGAGTCAGATCCTCGTGAGCTTGATCTTCGTGAATCAAATCCTCGTGAGTCTGATCTTCTTGGAGCAGAATCTGATTTGCCTCCAAAACAATCACTACAGTAAACTGGCTTGTCGCCAGATGGACGAAATGGCACCATGCAATCTTTTCCACAGTCAGCACAAGTGGCATGAAACATTTCAGGCCGGTCTGAACGACTATTACTAAAACTTCTGTTGCCTCTACCGCCTGAACTGTTGCTTCTGTTAAAATTTCCCATATACGAATAAGATAAATAGGATATATAAAATAACTTTATGTTGAGTTACCCTTTATTTCTCTATTTCTTTATTTCCTAATTATTAAACTAGTAAAAATTATAGTACAATTTTTAAAAATTGTCAAGTGATGTTAGCATGTCTCTAGAATTGCGTAAATAATTGCCCAAGGATGACCTTTTTTGAACAGTTTTTTGTTAGGTAGTTATTTTGGAATTTTGATGAAAATTAGATGAAAAACAATTATTTAAATAACATTTTTATGTATTTGATGGTAGTGCTAATTTGGCCATAAATTTGACGATGTCTTTGACAACGTTTCTTGTCTTACCATAGGTTGGATTGTAATGAATGTATAAATCTGGCATCCCGTTAATTTCAAGAATATGAAAAGAATTATTAGTTGGTTCGTTGGCTATATTTTTGCAAATAACATCTACACCGACAAGATTTTTGCCAACAACTTTTGAGGCCTTAACACATATTTTTTGAACTTCCTTGTTTACTAGATCAGTAACGTCTCTTGTTTCACCACCTTCGGCAAGACAAGAGTTGTTTTTTAGAAAAATAATTTTCTTTTTTGGAACAATTGTTTCCAAAGTAACTCGTTGTCTTTTTAATATTTGATTAAAGCTTTTATTAAAGTTAGTTCTTTTTTCTGTTGTATTCTGTTTTTCAATGATGAGTTTGCGGATAGTTGATTTACCATCACCCACGACAGAAGGTAGGATCATTTCAAGTGCTCCAATAACTTTGTTGCCCAGAACTAAAATTCGATATTCTTTGCCGAAAACCATTTCTTGGGCAATCATACTTTGAAAAAGTGGTAATTCTTTTTCAATTATATTGAGAGCTGTTTTTGAGTCGGGAATAGAAACAAAAATTCCTTTACTGTTTGAACCGCATGCATCTTTGATAATGATTGGATATTTTAATGAATCAAGTTGTTTTTTGCTTTTTATTAAATCAAAAGTTTTTCTATAAAAACATTCAGCTTGGGGAGTTGGGAGGTCATTTTTCTGGAGGAGTTTGGTAGTAATATCTTTGCATCTGGTTAGTTGTCCGCTGACAAAGGATTGACGAGTAATGCCAATTTTACGGTCAAGTAAGAATCTCTTGCCAAGCACATTAATGTAGAAACAGCTTCTTTCTGGCAAAAAGTCTTCAAAAGTCCCGCCCATTTCAAGGACTGTTTTTTTGATAACAAAAAGGTTTTTTTCCATATTTTTTAGTTATAAAATTGCCTTCCTGTCATCAACGTTAAGCTAGTATAATTGATTGGCTGGTGCAAAAAGTATAATGTGCGTTGATTAGACATCAACTTTACAATATTTTTTAATAATTGTCAATCGATTTTAAATATAGCTTTAAATATTAGTTAAAGCGAAAAAAAAATCTTACCAGAGTGTTCTAGTAAGATTGTGTGGAGGTTAATTAGAAGTATTGTTTCTGTAATCTGCGAGCGTGATTATTCAGCCCATACTGAGAGAGGAGTTCAATCATGTGCATCACAAAGTCAAGTCCTTCGTTAATATCTTTGGAAAAGAGATAACTATAATCGCCTTGGGTTTGTCGGCCCTTTAGGCTTTTAGTAAGCTGTTTGTAGACACCTAATAATGCATTACGACGTTCATAAGACTTGATCCTTTTGAGCTTCAAGTTTAACTTGGGAATACTGCTCGTGTCACTAGTTGCACGGAACTTGTTTATTACTTTAATAGGTGACTTTGGGTTTGTTTCAGCGAAGTCAGCGATGGTCATCAATTGACTGATATAACGTCCAGAAAGTTTACAGCATTGTTCAATTGGGGCTTTTTCTGGGGAAGTCAAATCACTAGCCGGGTATTTATATGCGAAATATTGCTCATAATAAGCTTTACTATTGGAATGGTCAAGAATATCCTGGTAATCCCAACCAGTTGGGAAGTGTTTTCTTATATCCAATTCATCAATCCATCCCTCTACTACCGTTTGTGATATTTCTGAATAATTTCGCTGATGATCTGCTATGGTGAATTTCAAGAATTCCTTGAAATCATACAGTGTAATGGCTTCATTTTTTGTTAGACTTTTCCCACACTTGAGTTTCGCTAAGATACGAGTAACTTCAAAAATTGTATCTTTTGTTATTACGAAAGCAGTTTTACTTACTTTTGCATATTCTCTAAATTCGTTAGGGTTTGTTCTAATGCCAATTTGAGGATTGTTGTGCATGAATCTGACATAGTTATCCAGTGACCTAAATACTGGAGAAATGATTTGATCCATGGTGTCATTCGTGGTAACGTAGAAAGTCCCTTCATCTGTGATTAGTCTGCATACGTAGCTACTCATTTTGTCCCCCTTGTATTTGTTAAAGAGCTATGCCAATTTAAGAACTTACGATTATATAATAGTTAAATGTTTTTGTCAATAGTAAATATATAAGAAACTGATTTCTGGTTTCTTGACAGATATTATATAAAATAATATATTTGAATATCTAGTAACAATAGGGGGTAGTGAAGTGAAAATCAAACATGGTGGAAATAGGTTAGTTGTTGTAATTCCTGAATTGGGGATTGCTGTAAAATTGCCAAAGTTTTATTTGTATGGTTTTTTTTCTGCTCTTTTTAACAAACATAAAAATCCTTATGAGGAAGTGAAGTTTCATTTGGAAAATTTTTCCTATGAAACATATTGGTCGATTCAGTGGTGTCTTGCCAAAGGGTGTTTTAGGCACACACATTTTGCACTTTTTCTAACGCCTCATTTGGAGTTAGGC
>CAYSUN010000008.1:0-34467 GCA_964434235.1 uncultured Gammaproteobacteria bacterium
CTTGCTCAAAAGTATACATATCTTGCAAGGTGAAATCTTTTTGATTGAGGGAGTCAATACAATTCATGATATCCAAAATCCAACCTTTAGCATCAGGCTTCTTAACTTGTCTTAGAAAGACTGTCTTCTGCCATTTCTCCATCACGTCTTTCTTGTCAAGCTCTTTTCCGTTTTTAATATAAAAAATTTGTCCTGCTTCAGGTATTTTTGAAAATAGTATATTTGAACCAATCCAGCCAGCCCTTCTGGCACTTTCTGCTAGCGGTTTTCTTTTTTCAATTATAGCTGGTAAAAAAAAGTGTTTTGGAATTACAAAAAAATCATTTACATTCCACATTTTTACCATATATCCCATAAAGAAAAAATTTGGTTTTTGTGGTGAGCTAATTCTTTTAATCATCTGCGAATAAGCACCTGCCGATACTTTTTTGCCAATTTTCCCTTTTTTAGATTTTAACTCAAAATCCTCCGAACATTTTTTGCAGTAAAAATCAGCTACCGGTTTATTATTGCTATAATCATAAATGCTATCGCCACAACTAGGACAATATATTTCATTGAGTACCCAATTTTCAGTTAAGACGCGAGCTTTTTGAGAATAGCTTGTGTAAGAGTCTGCTAATTTTGTATTAAATTTTAAGTTCATAAATTAAGCAGACGTACATTAAGAAAATGAAGAAGCATTGTTTGCCACATAGCAAGAGAGATCAAAATATATTTTTACATTCTTGAGAGCTTTTGAGATTTTCCGTAGATTGTTTTCGTCACAAATTAGGGGATTAGTGTATTTACCAAAAGGAACATTGAACTCTCCCTTGCTATTTACTCGGTATAGTCCATTGAAGCATGTCCGATTGAGATAAATAAATCGTGAAGCGATTTTGATATCCGAAAGTTTTTTGGTGTTTTGACTACGCACGCCTAAGAAAAAATCTCTGTCGTATCTATATGTTTTTAAAGATTTGATAAGTTTATCTACATTATTTTTTATGACATTGTACGTTGTTATTAATTCCAAATTCAAGTCAGATAAAACAGCTTTTTGAGGTAGTAAATCAAGAAAGACCGCTCCGCCATCGACAAATGGTTCGTGGTAGGTAGATTTAATAGGATCAAAACCTTCTGGAGGGTACAAACCCAATTCTTTGAATTGTTTTAATAATTGTCTTTTTCCGCCAACCCATTTTACAAATGGTTTTGGTCTCTCGGCAATAATTTTAGAGGCATCTTCCAATAAATTATCTTTTTTTACCATACTAAAAATCACCCTAGAAAAAATAGGATTGATACCAAAAACCTGCTGGAGTTGTAGGATTCCTTCTCTTTCAGTCATAATATTTTATATAATTATATTACCATTTTTCAAGTTCAAATACAATTCACTAAGAGTCATGTGCACACACATATTGCACTTTTTTGCTTCCTTTTTAGCATCGGAAAACCTTCTAGTGAAAGGGTAGCAAAAAAAGTATTTATAGTTTTTTTGAGGTTTTGGGCTATTCTGGAATCCTAACCCCTCATTTTTACCCAATCATATGTTTATTTTAACTGTGGATAAAGTAGGTTTTAAATTCTGCTGATTTTCGGTATAATAATATTATGATGCTAAATAATTTAATCCGTCAAATGTATTATGCCTAATTTAACTTTGAAACAAAAGCAGATATTTGATTACATAAAATCTTTTATTAGTAAAAAGGGTTATTCTCCAACTTTTGAGGAAATTAGGAAGTATTTTAGGCTTAAAGCCTTGTCAGGTGTCTACCAACATATAGATGCTCTCATAAGTAAAGGTTATATTACTAGAAATGAAAATGCTACTCGTGGTTTGGGAATAAGAGAGAATGGTAAAATAGACACAATTGAAATACCTTTAATGGGTATAATTGCTGCTGGGCAACCGATTGAAGCAATAGAAACTAGAGGTGAAACAATTACGATTGCTAGAGATAGTTATTTTGATGCAGAGCAACTTTATGCCTTGAGAGTGGTTGGCGATAGTATGATTGATGAGGGAATTTTTGATGGTGATACTGTAGTAATAAAAAAACAGGAAAGTGCTGATAATGGACAAATGGTTGTGGCCATTGTAGACGAAAATGAAGCAACTCTTAAAAAAATATATCGTGAAAAAAATAGATTCAGACTACAACCGGCAAATCAAAATTTGTTACCAATCTTTCGGACAGAAGTTGAGGTACGTGGAATTGTAATTAAAATAATTAGAGATTTTGGTAAGCAGTTACAGGAAACTAAACTTTTTAAAACCATTGACTTGTTTGCGGGTGTTGGCGGGATAAGACTTGGTTTTGAAAAAGCTGGTTTTGAAACTGTTTTTGCAAATGACTTCGAATCACAATGTAAGGGTACTTATGATTTAAATTTTGATGGTACAAAACTTTTTGTAGAGGATATACAGAAAATAAATGAGAAGAAATTACCAGCTTTTGATTTTCTGCTCGGAGGTTTTCCTTGTCAGGCATTTTCAATTGCAGGTTACAGGAAAGGATTTGATGATGAAAAAGGACGTGGAAATTTGTTTTATGATGTTGCACGAATTTTGAAAGAAAAAAAGCCAATGGGTTTCATGCTTGAAAATGTAAAAAATTTAAAAGGACATGATAAAGGAAAAACATTTAAAATTATTTTAGATACGCTTGAAGAATTGGGCTATTATGTAAAATCAAAGGTGCTGAATAGTATGGAATATGGTAACGTTCCTCAAAACAGAGAAAGAATATATATTGTCGGTTTTAGAGATAAAAGACATTACGAAAAATTTAGTTTTCCAAACACTGTACGGCTTACAAAGAAAATTACTGATTTATTGGAAGAAAATGTTGATGAGAAATATTATTACAATGGTAAACCACTCTACAAAAATTTAAAAGATGAAGTAACGAACAGGGATACTGTTTATCAGTGGCGTAGAAAATACGTGCGCGAGAATAAAAAGGGGGTTTGTCCTACTTTGACAGCCAACATGGGAATGGGGGGACATAATGTGCCAATTATTAGGGACAAAAAAGGAATCAGAAAACTGACTCCTCTCGAATGTGCTAGAATTCAAGGCTTTCCAATGAATTATAAACTTCCAAAAAATATTTCAGATTCTGCCTTATATAAGCAATTTGGCAATTCTGTTAGTGTTCCAGTCGTTGAAGCTGTTGCAAAACAAATTAAAAAAGTTTTATAAAATAATAAAATTATTTTAAATATTGCCTAATATTATCAAGCATGGCACTCTCCTTACTTGAGATTTTATCTATAATAGATTTGTGCATAAAATATTCACCAATTTTTGAGCTAGATCTATCCAATAATTGAAGCTTAATAATATAGGTTTTATTTTTTTCTAAGTTTCTGTCGTTTATTTTTGCTTTATCTTTTGTGTAAATTGTAATTGAACTTTTACTATTTTTCAAAACTTCAATTTTAGCTACATTTTCAACATAAATATCAAGTAATTTGTGTTTTTCATTGTTATCCAATTTATTTTCTTTCCAACTATATAAATTGTTTTTATTTTTATCTACTAAGTCAGAAAAAGATAGAGTTTGTGGCAGTGTTCTTGGTGTTCGAGTTTCGTTTATTTCTTTTATGTAAAAGGGACTTTCGCCATCGTTACATAAGTTTGAATACTGCATAAAATCACTCGCTAAACAAACTGTAATAAGTTTTAGAGAGCCTAAATCCGCGTTATCTCGCTTGATCTTTGTAACTGGCGATAAATCTTTATTCTCATTTGCTTTTATGAAGACATCGTCGTCCATTTTTAATTTGTTATAAATTTTTTCGCTAATAACAGTTTGTTCAAAAAATGGCAATAAATAGTCGCTATCAAGATTTGTTTCGACCATTACAAGAAATTGTTTGTCATAGCCTTGATTTCTCAAACTAACCATATATTGTGCTTTTTTGAATGATTTGACTTCAATTTGCGGGGCATTATGTAGAGCTTGCCACTTATTGACATACTCAACAAAGGGTATTGCTTTTGATCCTATCTTCACACCCAAGACATCTGGTGCAATCCCAGATTTTTTAGGGTCATATTCATAATAGTCGGAGATGACTTCAAGTTTTTTTGCTATTTTTGGAAGAAAATATTTATTAAAAATTACACTCTCAGGAATAATATTAATCCAACGATCAAAAATGCCACCAATATAATCGCTTTTTCCACTAAGACCTCCATACATTTTGCCACGCTGGGCCATTGAGCAAACAAAATATATATAAGGAACAACATCTTCTTTGTTAATAATAATCTCACTGTTATAGTTCATATTTTAAGTATTATGTAGTATTAACTTTGTTTAAAATCGTCCCGCCCGAGTATACAGCGGGACACCTATTTTCCCCTCAATCACATTCGCATTCGCCTTTTTTTAATTGTCTAAAAGTGGGTGGCAATAAGGGAATAATTAAAATGTATTTCCTCTAACTCCCTTTTTACAAACTCACTTTTTCCCATTGTAAATTTATATGCTAAAAAAGGAGTTATAGCTAATCATGAGTATATTATAAATCCCAACTACCGTTGGGATTTGAGTTTATACATCTAAGTTTTTTACACTCTTGGCGTGTGTTTGGATAAAACGTTTGCGAGGCAAAACGTCTGAACCCATTAAAACATCAAAAACTTCATCTGCTGCTTCAGCATCATCAATCGTAACTTTCTTTAACAAGCGATGAGCAGGATCCATGGTCGTTGTCCATAGTTGTTCAGGGTTCATTTCTCCAAGACCTTTGTAGCGTTGAATTGAAACACCTTTTACTCTTTGAATGCCTTCTGGTAAAGGATCACCTTCGTCATTGTTTTCTTCGTTTTCTGGCGTTTCTGTTGATTCTGGTTTTTCTATTTTTTCTTCTTTAACTTCTTTGTTTTTAGCTGAATTTTTTTGTTCAAGTTCAATTATTTTTAAAGCATCTTCTAATTCAACTTCAGAAAAAACATATTTTGATTCTTTGCCTCTTTTTATTTGGAAAAGAGGTGGTTGAGCAATGTATAGATGTCCTTTGGTTATTAATTCAGGAAAATGTCGATAGAATAAAGTTAAAAGCAAAGTTCTAATGTGCGAACCATCAACGTCAGCATCTGTCATGATAATGATTTTATTGTAGCGTAATTTTTCAATTTCAAATTGTTCACCAATATTTGTACCCATGGCAATAATTAAGGATTTTACTTCATTATTGGCTAGCATTTTGTCTAATCGAGCTTTTTCTACATTAATAATTTTTCCTCGAAGAGGTAGAATAGCTTGAAATTCTCGATTTCGACCTTGTTTAGCTGAACCACCAGCAGAGTCTCCCTCTACAATGTATAATTCACATTTTTCAGGTTCTTTTGATGAACAATCAGCTAGTTTTCCTGGTAAACTTAAACTATCCAAAACACCTTTTCGTAAAACAGTTTCTCTGGCCGCTCTGGAAGCTCGACGAGCTTGAGCTGCTAAAAGAGCTTTGCCAATTATTGCTTCAGCATCTCGTGGATGTTCTTCCAAAAAGATCGCTAAATATTCTGATAAAACACTATCAACTGCAGGTTTGACTTCGGCGTTGCCAAGTTTGGCTTTGGTTTGACCTTCGAATTGAGGATCGCCAATTTTAATACTAATTACAGCCGTTAAACCTTCCCTGACATCATCACCAGAAAGATTATCATCTTTTTCCTTTAAAATATTATTTTTTCTGGCGTAATTATTTAATGTTCGAGTCAAAGCAGTTCGGAATCCCGCCACGTGCATACCACCTTCTGGATTAAGAATGTTATTGGTAAAGGCCAGTAAAATTTCGTCGTAACCTTCAGTGTATTTAATTGCTATTTCAACATTAACATCATCATGAGTTTTTTCAACATAAAAAATATTTTCATGTTTGGTTTTTTCTTTGCGATTCAACTGTTTAACGTAAGAAGCAACTCCACCTTCAAAATAAAAACCATACTGCTTAACAGCTGTTTTTTCTCTTAAATCAATAACAATAATTTTAATACCTTTGGTTAAATAAGCTTGTTGTCTTAATCTGTTTAGAATTTTTTCCCATTTGAATTCTAAAACTGTGAAGATTTCATTATCTGGTTTAAAGGTAATAGTTGTTCCGTTGCTAAAACTTTTTTCTGGATAAGCTGAATCAGGTTTCATTGTTCTTTTGACATTGCCAATCATTTTGACTTTGTCTTGAACTTTTCCTCGTTTGTATTCTTGAAAATAAACTTTGCCATCTTTTTTTACTTCAGCTTGTGTCCATTCTGATAAAGCGTTTACTACAGAAGCACCTACTCCGTGCAAGCCACCTGAAACTTTGTATCCACTATCACCACCAAATTTACCTCCAGCGTGAAGTTTTGTCATAACAGTTTCTAGGGCAGAAGTTTTTGTAGCTTTATGTATTTCTACTGGGATTCCTCGGCCGTTATCAGAAACTTGGATTATGTTATCTGGTAAAATTTTTACGATAATTTCATTACAATGGCCAGCCATTGCTTCGTCAATGGAGTTGTCAACAATCTCCCACAGCATGTGATGTAAACCTTCTTCAGCCGTATTTCCAATGTACATGCCAGGTCTTTTTCGAACTGGATCTAAACCTTCCAAAACTTGAATTTGGTCAGCACCATAAGCATCTTTTTTTTCTTTTGGAGACGGAGTATTTGTTGTCTTTGGCATAAAATATAAAAAATTAGAATATCACTATTCATTATTTATAGCTTTAATTTATATAAACAGTTTAGCATAAAATTTTCTTTTTGTGAAGCTAGAAACCAAAGTAAAAGGGGATAAAAACAGTTTTAATTTTGCCTCAAATTAATAAAAAATGGTATAATAAATTCAGTTAAAAGTTTATAAAGTTCATAAAGTACGTAAAGTTCATAAAGTTAGATACATAGTAAAAGCAAAAAAATGAAATTTGAGAAATTTGAAGATATATTAGCCTGGCAAAAAGCAGAACTATTAACTATAAATATTTATAAGTTGTTCAAAGATTGTGGTGATTATAGTTTTAAACGACAAGTGGAACGAGCAGTTATTTCAATAATGAATAATATTGCTGAAGGTTTTGAGCGACAATCGAATAAAGAATTTAAGTATTTTTTATTTATTGCAAAAGGATCATGTGGCGAAGTGAGATCGATGTTACATGTTGCCTCTAAATTAGGTTACATTGAAGAAGGTCAATATTCTGAATTAAAAATTGTTTCAACCGAAATCTCAAAAATGCTTTCTGGTCTAATAAAAAAACTTTAATTTTATATATTACCTTTTTTTAACTTAATACTTATTTTTACCCCGAACTATAACGCTATAAGACGTTAAGTTCAGGGCAAGCCTTTTAACTTTTAACTTTAAAAACTTGTTTACTCTATGCCGAATAATATTTATAACAATTTATCTGATGATCAACTCAAGGCTGGGTATTGGTATGTTACGCATAGAATTCTTTTGCGAAAGTTGATAGTTTTTATTTTGGCAGTTATCGCTGGTGGACTTTTACTTTTTGGTGTTACTGGGATTATTGATTATTATGGTACTCAAGGGATTGAGAGAAATACTTTGCAGGGTGATATAAGTAAAATTAAATTAAATCAAGCTTTGCTCATGCAAGTAAATACGCCAATGGATTTACGAATAGTGGAGACTGAAGTATTTAAAACTGGTGATTCAAGTTATGATATTTATACAGAGCTTTATAATCCTAATATTAGTTGGTATGCTGAATCTTTCGATTACTATTATCTTTACGGAGATGACCAAAAAAGTGAAGTAAGAAAAGATTTTATTTTACCTGAAGATACTAAATATGTGCTTTATCTAGGATTGAAAAGCGAGAAAAATGTGAGTAAAACAAATTTGATTATTGAAAATATAAAATGGAAAAAAGTAGCTGATTATCAAAATAGCAAAAAAAAGTTTTTGAATTTTGTTTTTGAGAATGTAGAAATTTTATCCTCACAACAAAGTGGTTTGAGCAAAGAGGGGGATATTTCTAATATTCGTTTTGATGTTATTAATAAAAGTTCATATAATTTTTGGGAACCGAAATTTACCATACTTATTTTACGAAGAGATGAAGTTATCGCTATTACGCAGACAACTGTTAAGAGTATAAATTCAGCTGAAAAAATTACAGAAAGTTTAAATATTTTTCAAAATATACCCAGAGGGGTTGAGCTGAAAATAATTCCAGATTTGGATATTCTTAATCCTGCTATTTTTAAGAGTTTTGAAAATAATTAATATTAGAATATTTAGCTATAAAAAGTCTTAAACTGAGTTTCTAAACTCAGTTTTTTGATAAAGTGAAGTTTTTGTACGGATAAGTTTGGATAGTTTTATTGTATTGAAAACAAAGCAAAGAGCTGGTATCATACAAAAGCAAAGTAATTTATTTATATGTTCAAAAGAATATCTGAAAGTTTACGAAAATTCGACTGGGTTTTACTGGTCTCAGTTTTTTTGTTGTTTTTTTTAGGTTTGGCAACTATTTATTCTGTTACTCTTAATCAAGAACAAAATAATTTTGATGATTTTAATAAACAAATTGTGTTTGCTGTTATCGGTTTTGTTGTTTTAATGGTTTTATCAGTTACCAATTATTCAGCCTTTTGGGTTCATAATCGATTATTAGCCTTATTAATGATGATATTTTTGTGGGCAGTTTTATTTTTTGGAACAACAATTCGAGGAACAAAAGGTTGGTTTCAAATAGCGGGTCTGGGAATTCAGCCAGTGGAGTTAGCCAAAATAGTTTTAATAATTATTCTAGCAAAATTTTTTAGTAATAGATTTCAACATTTTAATGTGAGCAAGCATGTTATTGTTAGTTTTGTTTTGTTTTTACTGATGGCCGTCCCAGTTTTATTACAACCTGACCTTGGTTCAACTTTAGTATTGGGTGGTACTTGGTTTATTCTTCTAATTCTTTCTGGAGTAGATAAAAAGTATATTGCTATAATATTAATATTGGCCATTGTTGTGGCGGGTATTGCTTGGGTCGCTTTCTTTAAAGATTATCAAAAACAAAGAATTTTGACTTTTTTAGATCCAAGTTCAGATCCACTGGGGAGTGGTTATAATGTGTCGCAGTCAGTTATTGGAATTGGTTCAGGACGAATGTGGGGAAGAGGTTTGGGGTTTGGTTCCCAAAGTCAATTAAAGTTTATTCCAGAATCGCAAACAGATTTTATTTTTGCAGTAATTGCCGAAGAGCTTGGCTTTTGGGGTGTTTTATTAGTGCTTGGTTTTTGGAGTTTGATTTTTTATCGTTTATTGAAAATTGCCAAAAGCGCAAAAAATGATTTTGGAATGTATTTAGTTTTGGGCATTATGAGTGTTTTTATATTACATATTATAGTAAATATTGGAATGAATATGGGTGTTATGCCAGTTATGGGTATTTCTTTACCGTTTTTAAGTTACGGTGGAAGTTTTTTAATTGTTTGTTTAACGATGATTGGTATAGCTGAAAGTGTGGCTGTGCACCGTTAATTTTAATGTAAAATAGGGAAGTCATTTGTTAGTAATAAAAAGATAAATATTTATTTATTTTTTTTGTTTAAAAAAATTCTAAAAGTTCATACTTTAGCATGATTTTTTTTGTGTTGATAACTATTACACAATAAATTGTTTATATGGTATAATTTCAAAATAAATAACTATTTATTAAATAAAATAAAAATATGTTCAAAAAAGATTTAGGTCAACACAAAAGACTTGGCTCTGTTTTAAGCGTTAGCCTAGTTGTTGCATTTGTCAGTTTAGTTTCTTTACTTGTTATTAGCCCTTCATTGGCAGATGTAAGTGGAGATGGAAATTTTACAATTGAACCGCTTGTGACTGGTTATGATGATGTTATCGGTAAAACTAATCGAGATTGGAAGTTCACTGTTCACACAACTGCTGAATTAGTTTTGGGTGATGTAATTAAATTTATTTTCCCTAGTGGATTAGATACTAGTGATTTTGATCTTAGCAATGCGACACAGTCAGCTGTCAGTGGCATAGCTCTTTATGACATCGTAGAAGAATCCACCAGTTATGGTTCCGATGTTTTAACTGATGGTGGTATGGAAAATTGGTTGGTGTCTGCAAATGATTGGGGAGATTCACAATGGCCAACAGATGAACCTGCTTTATTACTTAGAACTGAAGATTCATATGCTGGTGATTATGCTTATTCTATTTCAGCAAATAGTTCCGGAGAAATTGACGTGTTAGGATATGGCATTGACCTTGCTGTAAGTACTTCTGACACAATAAAAACAACTTTTCAAGCAAAAAAAGATGCCAGTGGAGGTGGGGTTTGCGTTTTTTATGTAAATACTGACAGTGAAGATAATATGAGAATATACAATTTTACTGAATCAGTCTGGGTAGACTGGGCAAAAACTATTGATTGGGATATTGATTATTGTTATTCACCAGAAGGATTAACAACTTCTTATCAAGAATTTTCTTCACCCCTAGTTGATCTTTCTGAAGAAACTGGTGTAGTTGGGGCAATGGCCGGTTTCGCATCAGAACCAGTGGCCGATTACACTGCCTATATTGATAATGTGGAAATTTTAATAAGTGACGTTGATCATGCAACAAATGGCACGTTTGAAGCTTGGACAGCTAATGAAAAAGAATTGACAAATTGGTTTCATCATTACTGGACTGACGGAGTAGACGGAGAAGCAATTTCAGAAATTACTATAAATAGTATAAATGTACAGGCGGGAACTTCCGCTACGTCACTTGGTGCAAATCATACAGTTGACAATAATGATTCTTATGTCGGGCAAATTTATACTGGTGTAGCTGGTGATAATTACAGAATAAGTTTTTATGCTAAATCACAAGACATTGGAGCCACAACAATTACATCTTCTTTATCTTTTTTCAACGGTAACCCAGCTACGGCCACAAAATATTATAATTTTAGTACCAATGTGTGGGATGATTATACACCTGTTGCCACTATCCCAAATGCTGATCATAGACAAGATGATTCTTTAACAGATACATTTCAGCAATTAACTTTTGAAAATACTGGCCTAGTTGTTCCTGCTAATGGGATTATAACGCCTGTAATTTCAGTTATAGTTGATACTGGATGGGGTGGAGAAGGTTATTCAACTAATTCAGCAATGGTAGTTGATTTGGTTTCCATGGAAAAAGTGACAACAACAACGCCAACAGCAGGTGTTGCTTATAACGCTTCAGCACCTACTGTTGTTTACGGTATGGCAACTGAAACTATTGCTTCAGGAACTGATTTTTATATAACTATTGGTGGTATTACCAATGGTTCTGGACCAGGATCACATGGGTCTGTCAGTAATTTAACTTGGCAAGTAATAGCTGGAACACCAACAAGCTCAGCTGAACCATATGGAGCTCTTAGTAGTACAAAATTCAACATTAGTGCTAATGATAATTTGTTAGTTCCTTTAGTTACATCGAGTGGTCCAGTTGCACCTGTAGTTGTTGAAGGTGGGGCAACTGATTCATATGTTCTTTTTCTTAAAACTCAACCAACTGCCGATGTAATTGTTACCATGACACCTGATGCTCAGATAACTGTTTCACCAGCTACACTTACATTTACTTCTGTTAACTGGGCAACACCCCAAACAATTACAGTTACTGCTGTTGACGATTCTAGTGTTGAAGAAACAACACATACTGGAATAATTTCTCATAGTGTTGCCAGTGTGGATGATGATTACAATGAAATATCTTTAGCTAGTGTAACCGTAACAATTACTGACAATGATGAAGCTGGAAGAAGAGATACTGCTGGATCAAGTAGTAGTTCTATCACAACACAACCTCCGACCGCTCCAACAACCTCTGCTGAACCAACAGTACAGACAACTATTCCAACTAATACACCAACACATGTTTACATTGGAAATACTTCTCACACAGTGACTGTTGGCACACCAAATATTAACGGTTCAGTTTTAATTACTGTTCAATCTGAACCGATCACTACAACTATGCTGGTTGGTGAAGAAAAATTATTAGACACTGATGAAGATGGAGAAAATGATTTATTTTTAAGATTGGATGAAGTTATTGGCAACACCGTTAAATTAACAATCAGTGCAATAACAGATCTTGAATTCAGTATTAATCAGGCTTTATCTACCACTGACAGTCAAGATGTTACTTTATATTTAAATTCTCAGAATGCCTCAACCATGGCTATCTCAAATTCAGACTCTTTTGATGATAGTTCTTTTGAAAATTATAGTGCAACAAAAGCTTGGCGTTTAACTGATGGCACAGGTCAAAAAACAGTTTATGTTAAACTTAGAACTAGCAATGGTGGCACAAAGACAATTTCCGACACTATTACTTTAGTTGAGTCAGAAATTGAAGACATAAGTGAACCAGAAATTGTTATAAATTGTGACTTAACAACTGGTTCAGCTTACAAATTAGCCAACTCACCAGCTGTTTTCTACATAACAGATAGCTGTACTAAACGACCATTTAAAAATCCAAATATTTTCTTCACTTATTTTGATTCTTGGGATGACGTTCAAATAACTACTGAAGTTTTACTAAATTCAATTGAAGACGATGCAATTAATTTTATGCCATGGGGACCAAACTATGACCCTAAATATGGAGCATTAGTTAAAATAGTGGCTGATCCAAAAGTTTATCTTTTGCTCGGTACGGAGAAATATTGGATTACATCTGAAACAGTTTTTAACGCCTTAAATTATTCATGGAACTGGGTAGAAGATATTGATGAATCATTATTTGATAAATACACAATTGGTTCAGAGATTACTGACCTTGAACATCATCCTAATTATACTTTAATCAAATATCCTACCAATACAAAAGTATATCGACTAGAACCCAACCCAACTGATTCAAGCAAACAAGTTAAACGTTGGATAGTTGATGAAGGCGTCTTTAACAGCTTAAACTTCCGTTGGGACAGAATTGTGACTATTGCCAGTGATGAAGTATATGAAAATGGCTTAAATTTATATTAATAGTTATTTATAATTTTTAAAGAAGAAGCTAGTTAGCTTCTTCTTTAAGTTTTTGTTTTTTTACTAGAATCATAGTTCGACATAGTTTTGATTATTTAATTGTTTTAGCTAAAGTAATTATATTATGCTATGTCGCATTTTTAATTAGAATATAACGAGGATTTGACATTTTTTACTTCCTTTGATATAATCTACCTTGACTTAAATTAGCGAATAAATTTAAATTATAATCAAAAAATAGTATGATTTATGCATTAGATGTTGTCAGTAGAAAAAAACAAGATCAGATTCGTCCTGAAGGAATAATTCCAGCTGTTATTTATGGTCCAGAAGTAAAAGAAAATATTTTGTTGCATGTTAATGCAGTAAAATTTCAAAAATTATATGATGAAGCTGGAGAAAGTTCACTTATCAACTTAACAGTTGATGGAGAAAAAGAACCAAAGGAAGTTTTGATTAAACAAGTTGACATGGATCCTGTAAAAAATAAAGTTTTACACATTGATTTTTACCAAATTATTCGAGGTCAAAAATTAGAAGTTGAAGTAGAACTTAAATTTGTTGGTGAGGCACCAGCTGAAAAAGGTCTTGGCGGTGTACTTGTTACTAATCTTGATTCAATTAAAGTTCGTTGTTTACCAAAAGATATGATTTCTGAAGTTGAAGTTGACCTTGGTCAATTAAAAACTTTTGATGATCGAATTCAAGTTAAAGACATTGTTTTCCCTGAAAGTTTTGAGGTTCAAGTTGATTTGGATGATTCAGTCGCTTTGGTTGCTCCACCTAGACTTGAGGAAGTGACAGAAAAACCAGTTGAAGCTGTGGTTGAAGAAGCAGAGGTAGAGGCTGATAAAAAAACTGAAGAGAAGGCAACTGATGAAAAAAAGTCTTAAATTAACTGAAAGTAAAATTTGCTTCAAATAAAAAAGTGCTCTATGATTAAATTTGTAGAGTGCTTTTATTTATTTTTAATTTAGTTATGAAAAACAGAAAATTAGCTTATTATTTAATTTTTTTATTAATCCTTTTTTTAGTTTCAGGAGTTATAACTGGAATTTATTATTGGCGAAATTATAAATTGGTAAAAATTGATGAGCAAGCTTCAATTATCGATATTCTCGAACAAAACGTTGAGGTTTGTATTCAAGTAAGAAAGATTGATGGTTTGTGTTATTCTGGTGAGACTGAGCCAGGTGTTTATGCTGTGATGATAGAAAATCAAACAGAGTCTAGACCACCAAGCGGTTTGGCTGAAGCTAGTTTAGTTTATGAAGCAATTGTTGAAGCTCCAATAACCAGGTTTCTAGCAGTTTTTAGTTTGGATAAAAATATTGAAAAAATTGGACCAGTTCGTTCAGCTCGGCCTTTTTATGTGGACTGGGCCAAAGAGTTCGATGGTCCGTATGTTCATGTTGGCGGTAGTGATGAGGCTTTGAATTTATTAGATAAAATTTATAAATATGATTTGAATGAATTTTCAGCAGGCGGTTATTTTTGGAGAGCGTGGACTCGGCGAGCACCCCATAATGTTTATACTTCCAGTGAACTAATTCAAAGGGCCATGGAAAATAGAAATTGGGAAGTGGAAAATGATTTTTTAAGTTGGCAATTTAAACCTGAAGCAGAATATAGCGAAAGAGGAAATACTGAAACAATAAAAATTGATTATGCTACTTATGACTATTCAGTGGAATGGGTTTATGATAAAGATAATAATATTTATAAACGATTTATGGCTGGTAGCGCACATGAGGACGATAATGGTGAGCAAATAGTAGCGAAAAATTTAGCAATTATTTATACTGATAGTACAGTGATTGATGATTACGGGAGAAGAAAGACTCGAACTATTGGTTCAGGTGAGGCAATTGTTTTTATTGATGGGCAAACTATTAAGGGGACATGGAAAAGACCAACTTTAGAAAATCGGACTAAGTTTTATGATGAAAGTATGAATGAAATTTCTTTTAATGGTGGGACTACTTGGCTAGAAGTTATACCGTCGCATTATCCAAAAGTTGTAGTGCAGGAAAATTTAGGAATAATTAGTGAATAATTATGAAAGAATATTTTGAAAAATTTATTTTGGTGGTAATAGTCGGTGTAATTGGAGCTGGTTTATTAATTTATACTTGGAATTTTTTTCATGGTAGAAATTTAGCTGTGCCACCAAAGTTAGATCTTTCTACTTTTGAACCGGGGGGCGATTTTTATGATAATTGGGAAAAAAGAAATGTCAAAGTTGAAGAAGTTTTGGCTGGACAATTAGAAAAAAAAGTTCAAGAACAAAAATTGATACAAGCAGAAAATAATCCGGTGACCAAGGTAGAAACTTTACAAGTTGAAAAATTTATTTATTTTAATAATACTTTTTTGAAAGATAGTTTAGAAAAGACTGATGATTCTTTGCGTAAATTTTTACAGAATTTTCCTGATATGGAAAATTCTGAAATAGAGTATTTACAAGATTTTATCACTTGGCATATAAAGTTGCCAGTGGAAAATAGAGAAAAATTATTAAATGATTTGCAGACTAATGAACAAGTTCTTGAACTAAAAGTGGTTGAACCGCCAGTCTGGTCTTTAACCTTCAAAGAACCAATGTTTATTATTAATTTAAATTCTTTATTAAATAAAATTTCTCCAGATATAGAAGTATCAATTTCTACTAAATCCTATAATCCGGATTATGTAGCTAAAATTCGTTATGATCAGTTAGTTAATGTAGAAAAAAGTATAGACAAATTAAAAAGTGAGTATAGTGATGTGATAGTGGTTGATTAAAAAAAATATAATTTAGCTCTAACTGTAGTCTTCTGCAGTTAGATTTTTTTAAAAATAAAAAAGAACAAGTTATGAACCTGTTCTTATTGGGCGAAAATTATGCTTAAAAGTTCTTCTTGAAGTTCAACTAGATTTTTAAGTTCTTGTTTGTTGAGACCAGTTCGAAATTTAAGTATTCTAAGACCCTTTTTCTCCCATTGTCTAATTGCTTCTCCAGTAACATTAAATTCTTGACCAAGCTCTTCAAGCTTCATAAATTTTGCTCCATTGATTCTTAATCGATGGCGCAAGACAGTAGCATCTTTGAGTGGTAGTGTGTCAAGTTCTTTTCCAATTTGTTCGATTTTTTTTTGTATTTCATCATAGCTGAAACGAGCATCAATCCAAGTTTCAGAGTCTGCGTAGGCGTGAGTAGTATCAGGGATGTGATCGCCCGATGGGTTTTTGTTGCTTGATCCACGAAATTTTTCATTAACTGCAACATACTGAAACGTTAAGCAGGTTTGGGCAGTTTTGATATTTTCTAAAGTCATTTTTTTACAAGTTTTAGTGTCTTGCTCAAGTATTCTTTGATGAATTTCTTCAGCTGTAGGAACTCGTTCTAATTCAGTAAATAATTTTGTCGTGTGTTTTTGGACAATAAAGATTGCTTCTCTGGTAGCTGGTGGAATACGGAATGGATCAATGGGCATGTTATCTAAAATAAAGCGAGAAATGTGTTGTCTAATCCACCAATTAGCATAGGTGCTAAATTGATTGCCCAGTTCAGGTCGGTATAAATCAATTGCTCTCATTAAGCCAATAACACCTTCTTGGATTAAATCAAGAATTTCCATTCCATAGCTTGAATAAACAAAAGCAGTTTTCATTACTAACTTAATGTTGTGACAAATAATTAGATCACGGATTTTTTTCTGTTGTTTTGGGTCTTTTGTCCGTTGGAGTTCGGAAATTAAAGCGTTGTTATCAATGTCTGTGTGATTGCCGTATCTCCTTTGTATTGATTGAAGGTAGCCATTGGGGTCCAGTTTTGTTCTGGGGGGTGGCTTTTTCAGAGGTTTCATTAATAACTCCTTTGTAAATGAACAATTGTACTATCTTAAATTTTAAATATAGTTATGTCAATTGAATTTTTAAAGCTCCAAGCTGATTTGGTAGAATTGTTATTTTGGCTTTTGGTAAATATTTTTTTATGATTTTTTTGATTCCTGTTGTTTGCTTCGGTCCAAATTCTATTAAAATTAAATTAGGTTTAAACTTGAGTTGGTTTATTTGTTCAAAAAAATCATGATAATGAGCTAAGCCTTTTTGGTCTGAATACAAAGCTAAGCTGGGTTCAAAGTTAAGAGATTTTTGATCAGCTGATTTTAAAAGATTTTTATAATTTGGATCAAGATAGGGGAGATTAGCAATTAAAATATTAAGTTTTTTATTTTTAAGAGGTTCGAGTAAATCACCATGTAAAAAGGTTATTTTTGATTTTACTTTGTGTTGTTTAGCATTTTTTGTCGCAACTTTTAGGGCTTTGCTAGAAATATCTGTGGCCAGTATTTTAATTCGCTGAGATGCCTTTGATTGTTTTTCTAAATTATGAGCAATAGCCACAGGAATACAACCTGAACCAGTACCAATGTCAGCAATGGTTATAGTTTTGGCTGGGTAATTTGTAATTTGTTTTAAACATTCTGAAACTAAGGCTTCTGTTTCTGGTCTGGGAATTAAAACATCTTTATTAACAAAAAAATTAAGTTTGAAAAATTCTTTTTGGTTTATTAGATAGGCGAGTGGATAGTTTGTAGTCCTTTTCTTTATTAATGTATTGATTTCTTGATTTTTTGGTTTCTTGATTTCTTGTTTAGGATAAGTGTATAAAAATTCTTTAGATTTTTTTAATACAAAACATAAAATTAACTCAGCGTCTAAGTGGGCAGTTTTAATTTTTGCTTGATTGAGTTGTTGATAAGCACTAGCCAGAGCTTGCTTAATTGTCCTTGACATTTTGTAAAATTGTTGTTATTATATAAAGAATAAATTTTTGTTCATTATAAAGATTTTTTATTGGGTTTAATCGGTGAGAAAATGTTCGAAACCTAAAGATGGGAGAAAATTATGAAATTGTCTGATTTAAAGGGTCAAGATTTAGCGGGTTGGCAACTTTTGTATGTTCGTGAATTGATTTTGGCTGAGCCTGATCGTGCTTTTAGGTATTTTTTAAGTGAAGATTTTGAGCTGGCTCTTCGTTTGGATGATTTAATGGTAAGTTTGTACAAAGAGAAATCACTTAGAAATTTATCTCGGCAATATCTGGCTTTGGTGAACAAGAGCAATAAGCAAATATTTTTGCCCGATGATCCCGCTTGTGAATTTCAGCTTACTTTGACGACAGCTGATGATTTGCGAAAAAGAATTGAAGGAATTGAAGAAAAGTTGAAATAGCAAAAAGCTCAGTGATTATAAATGGAGGTTGGTGATGACTGAAGAAATGTGGGAAAGGGTGTGTGCTTTTGTATCTGTAAGACTGAAAAGTGGACTAGAGTTTTATGAAGCGGTAAAAGCTGGGTTAAAAGATTGTGGAATTCATAATTGCAGTTATACGCCAGCTTATTACTGTTCAGAAATTGGTCGACGATTGGGTAATCGAAAAGGAATTGAAGAAAAGTTGAAATAGCAAAAATCTCAGTGATTATAAATGGAGGTTGGTGATGAATGAAGAAATGTGGGAACGAGTGTGTGATTGTGTGTCTGCGAGATTGAAAAAGAAGGAGCATTTTTATTCGGCGGTAAAAAATGGGTTACTTGATTGTGGCATTCGTGACTACGATCAAAGACCTAGGTATTATTGTCAAGAGGTCGGTAAGCGACTTGGTGCGCGAAGAAGAAAAAAGTAAGAATCAGCATTACGATTTTGCTAAAAGCAAAATCGTAATTTTTTTTAAAATTGTTATTTTATTCTTGTAATTTAAATTCTTCTTCTTTTAAGGCTTCAATGATCGGTTCAATATTACCATCAAGAATTATAGGTATATTATTCCAACTGACTTTTATTCTATGATCAGTAATTCTGTCTTGAGGGAAATTGTAAGTTCTAATTTTTTCTGATCGATCGCCTGTGCCAATCTGTTTTTTTCTATCTGCTCCGAGCGCAGCTTGTTGTTTTTCCATCTCTAATTCATATAAACGAGAACGCAAAACTTGCATAGCTTTAAGTTTGTTTTGGGCTTGAGATCTTTCATCTTGGCAAGTAACAACAGTATTAGTTGGTAAATGAGTAATTCGAACAGCGGAATTAGTTGTGTTTACACTTTGCCCACCCGCTCCACCAGAAGCATAAGTATCAATTTTCAAATCTTTATCTTCAATTTTTACATCAACTTCTTCCGCTTCAGGCAAGACTGCTACAGTAATAGCTGAAGTATGAACTCGGCCTTGTTTTTCAGTTTCAGGAACACGCTGAACTCGGTGAGTGCCTTTTTCATATTTTAAAACGCCAAAAACATTGTGGCCTTTAACATTAAAAATAATTTCTTTAAAACCGCCAATACCAATTTGATTTGAAGAAATGATGCTAATTTTCCAACCTTGTTTTTCTGCGTAGCGAGAATATGTGCGAAAAAGCTCAGCTGCAAAAAGTGCAGATTCGTCTCCACCCGTGCCAGCTCTAATTTCCACGATAACATCTTTTTTGTCATTAGGATCTTTTGGAGTTAATTCTATTTTTAATTTATTTTCTAAATCTTGGAATTTTGGTTCAAGTTCTTCGATCTCTAGTTCCGCCAAGGTTTTTAGTTCACCAACTTCTGTTGCCAGCGTGTCTTGGGCTTGTTGCAAGTTGGAAGAAATTTTTTCATAATCAGCAATTAATTCAATGATATATTTTAATTCTGAATGTTCAGTAGAAATTTTTTTTAATTTTTCATGATCATTAACTATTGATGGATCTTGCAGTTGTTTTTCAAGTTCGGAAAATTTATCTTTAATTTTTTTTATCTTGTCTTGCATATGATTGTAAATTATATATTCTTGTTTATTTTATTGTATTCTATTTATAAAAAAACCGCTTACTATAATTATAATGGAAGTAAGCGGTCTTGTCACGAAGCGACCACCTCGTGGTTTGGAAGTTATTTTTCGCTAGTTTTTTTTGCTTTCTTTTTTGCTTCAGCTTCGCGTTTGGCTTTTTTACCTTTTCTTTCACCAGCTTTAGCATCTTTTTGGGCCAAACGAGCAGTAAATTTTTCAACTCGGTGAGCAGTATCAACAAGCTTAAGTTTTCCAGTGTAAAATGGATGGCACATGTGGCAAAGTTCAGTTTTAATTTCTTTATTGGTTGAACCAACTTCAAATTCATTACCACAAACACAAATAACCTTAGCTTTTTGATATTTTGGATGAGTATTTTTTTTCATATAATAAATAGATATATTAGGTAATTTAGGATGGTTTAAGTCTATGAAGAGCTTGATAGCTAAACAATCTAAAATTTTAAGGCCTAATTTTTATGAGATTATGTAGCTAGATGATAACATAGATTTATAAATTTGACAAGAGCTTATTTTTATACTTTAATATTGTAGAAATAAGCTAATGAATAAGATTTTTCAACAATAGATCAATAATTATAAAGTAGCTTTTGTGTTTTCTTTATCAATTAAAAGTTTTTAAGCTTATTGTGGATAATTTGATGATGTTTTTTTAAAATTGTGCTATACTTACTTTAGTAAAGGAAAAATTAATATGAAAACAAAAAAGTTTTTAAGTGGGTTGGCGTTAGGAGCAGTTATTGGTTCAGCTTTGGGCATTTTTTATCATCCAAAATCTGGTAAAGAAAGTCGTGATAAGTTTAAGAAGTTATCTAAAACATTTTCAGAAAATTTAATCAAGGATGTTACCAAAGCAAAAAAAATAGGCAAAAAGGAATACGAGGCAATTTTGGAAAACATTGTTCAGAAACATTCTAAAAATGATTTACTTACAACTGAAGCGTGGCAAGAAATAGGTAGTGAATTAAAAGAACGATGGAACGATATCCAAAGGGAAATGAAAAATACCACCAGTAAAAAAGTTGCTAAAAAGAAAAAATAATGTTAAAAATTAATTCTTGCTGAAAAGCAAGGTTTAATATATCGCTTTAAAAAGCAAAAAAACCTAAAGAGTCCCAAAAAAGGGTCAATAATGACCCTTTTTTGGTTTTAAATTAAACTGACTAAAAAAAAATAATATGATATACTTAAAACAATATGATTAAATTTTTACATTCAAATATTCCTGAAGCAATTTTGCTACACATTGGTCCATTGCAAATTCATTGGTATGGTTTGCTTATGGTTGTTGGCGGATTGTTAGGTTTTTGGTTGGTTTTGTTTTTAGCCAAACAATACAAGCAAGATAAAAGTTTTTTTTCAGATCTTTTGTTGTACTGGGTAATTGGGGCTATTCTTGGCGCGAGAGTTTATTATGTTTTATATGCTTGGGATTTTTATAAGGATAACTTAGTTGATGTTTTGAAAATTTGGCAGGGTGGATTGGCTATTCACGGAATTATTTTGGGTGGGTTTATTGCAACTTTTATTTATTGTCGAATTAAGAAAAAAGATTTTTGGTTAACTGCGGATATCGTGGCAGTTGGTTTGGTGCTGACTCAAATTGTCGGCAGAGTTGGAAATTATTTTAATCAAGAAATTTTTGGTTTACCAACTTCTCAAGCTTGGGGGATTCCAATTGAAATAATGAATCGACCAGTTGAATATCTTCAAGCTGAATATTTCCATCCAACTTTTTTGTATGAATCTTTGCTGAATATTTTTGTTTTGCTTGTTTTATTATTCTTAACTTCTGTGCAAATAAAAAAACATAAATGGCCAGCTGGTACAATTTTTTTATCGTATTTAATTTTGTATTCTGTTGTGCGATTCAGTTTAGAATTTTTAAGAATAGATTACAGCCCACTGGTTTTTGGTGTGCGTTGGGCGCAGATTTATAGCGTGCTACTTGGTGGCGGTGCGATCGTTTTTATGTTTATTCGAATAGTGAATAGGTGTCGTTTTCAGCGTAAGTAATTTTTTTATTGTATATAAAATAGTGATAAAAAAATAAGTGGAATTTATCCACTTTTTTGTTACGTTTTAGGTTAAACTGTGCTATAATTAAAATATAAATTTAAATCTCAAATATGGCACAGATTGATGTATTCAAATCAAGCTTACGCTCGCTTAGCGTGATAGGAGTTTTGTTATTAGCAACTGCTGTTTTTTTGTGTTGTCAATATGCTGGTTTTTTTAGTCCAGCATTGGCTAGTTTGACGAACGGAGCGGATGCGGTTAATTTAGCAGGTCATTTAGATGCACTGGGTGCTGTTGATTATACAGAGTGGGGGGCTAATGATGGTTTGAACGGCTATGGATTTGATTCACCCCAAGGAGTGGCGGTGCACACAGCCAATCACCAGCTTTTTGTCAGTGATTCTGAAAATGATCGAGTTTTAGTTTTTAATTTGGATGCGGGCAACAATTTATTGGACCACGAGGCTGATTATGTTTTGGGGCAAACGTCGCTGACCTCTTATAATATGATTTCTGCTAATGCGGCGGTTACGTCTACCAGTCTAACGAATCCTAAGGGCTTGGCGATTGATGAAGATAATAATTTATTATTTGTTTCTAACAGCGATGCCAATCGCGTTGTTGTTTATGATATTTCATCTATAAGCAATGGGCAGGCCGCGGTACATGTTTTAGGTCAGGATGATTTTGTTTCTCGTGCCAGCGGTACGACGCAGACAACTTTGTCGGCACCTGTCGGGTTGTATTTTGATCCTGATAACGCGCGGCTGTTTGTGGCCGACGCGAGCAATAATCGCGTTTTGGCTTTTAATGTTTTGACAATAACCGACGGGGAAGAAGCAGAGTATGTTTTTGGGCAAAGCGATTTTGTCAGCGGTACGGCAACGACAACGCAAGCTGGATTGTCTGGCCCACAATATATAGAGCAAGACAATGCTAATGCTCGGCTTTTTATTTCTGATAATACGAACCGTCGCGTAATAGTTCAAAATGGTTCGCAAACGTGGCAAGCCACCCAGCACCCGTTTAGTTATGACAGTACTGATTATGACGGTGCGTATACAGCATATGTATATGCTGACAGTAATCCTGGGATTGCCGGTGACAGTGTTGTTTTGGATGAAAACGATGAAGATATTTCTTCGGCAATCGGCAGTATTCCCGAGTCTTGGAATTTGGGCTTGGTGTCCGGTGATCCTGGTTTTAATAATCATACTTTTTATTTTCGCGATGATATATTTCCCGACTCAGCGACTGCTCTGACCTGGGTAAATGAAGCTTATCCGGGATTTAACGCAGTTATGGATTTTTGGGTGGATGATATTTTGACTTATGTTGGCGGTAATTATGTTGCCGGTGTGGCGACAAACGAAGTATACTCGCCATCAATTGCGACAATTATTAGTTCTTACCAGTCTGGTAGCGTGCCTGATATCAATTCAACTATTACTTATGTCAGCGGTCAGAGCGCGACTAATGTTTTGGGCCAGGCTGATTTTGTCAGTAATGATCAATTGGTTGTGACGGCAACTAGCATCCGGTCCCCACGCGGGTTGGCCTATGAATACTCTGGAGAACTTTTGTTTGTTGCTGATGATGTTTTTGATCGAACTAGTGTGTTTGATGTTGCTGAGATTGTTGATTATGAAGAGGCAGTCAGTGTTTTGGGTGCAAGTAACCCCGCAGCCCCTGGATATCCATATACAGACACTCAGATGACTATGCATGGCGCATATGATGTTTGTATTGATGCAACCTCGGGTAATATTTGGATTGTTGATGAAACGGCTAATCGTGTTTTGATGTTTTATGATATTCAGGCAGACGGAGATGACGCCACAGATGTCATCGGGCATTATCAAGGATCTTCGGTCGCTTATACTGTTGGTGCAACCAATAATGGTCCGACAGCAACCGGTTTTCATACTCCTAGTTCAATAGTAGTTGATGAAGTTGGCCATCGTTTGTTTGTGGCTGATACGGAAAATAATCGAGTTTTAGTTTTTAATTTGAACTCCAGCAATGAACTGGTTGACTATACGGCCGATTACGTGCTCGGACAAAGTGATTTTATTTCAGATACTTTGGACGGTATTCCTTTTACTTCTGCCGGTGATACGACTCAGCCATCAGCCTTGGCGTTTGATTCGGACCATAATTATTTGTTTGTTGCGGATGAGCATTGGCAGGTGACGATTTTCGATGTAGCGACAATAATTAACGGAGAATTTTCCTTGGGCAGACTTGGTGGTACTTGGCCGGATTTCTCAAGTCAAATTTACGGTATGACTTATGATACGACTGATTCTTTGTTGTTTGTGGTTGATTCAGGATTTAATCGAGTCTTGGTTTATGATTTTAGTTTGGGTATTCCGGCTGATCCAGCGTATGTGTTGGGGCAAGAGGATTTTGAACATTATGATAGTGGCTGTTCTTCAACTCAATTAAGGGAGCCTGGCGAGCTTGTTTATTCAAATGAAATTTTATACGTTGCAGATACAACGAATGGTCGTGTTTTAACCTTTGATTTGAGTGGCGGGATTACCAATGGTATGGCAGCTTCTCATGTTTTGGGACAGGCTGATTTCGATACTTGCGATGGAGTAGATGTTTCGTCCGTTTCAATTTATGGGCCGACGGCAATGAGCATTGATCAATCAACGAACCGTTTATTTGTCGGAGATGGTACTGCCAACCGTGTACTGGTGTATGATATTGAATCGATCATTGACCACGAGGCAGCAGTTAATGTTTTAGGACAATCTTCCATGACTGCGTGGACTGAAGGTGTCGGTGTGTCGAGTCTGTATACGCCTCGTAGTTTATTTTTTACCAGCGCAGAGGCACAACTTTTTGTTGCTGATTCGGGTAATGATCGTCTGATGATTTTTGATGCTGTTGACAATACAGCTCCTACTGGCACAACCCCGACTTTTGTTTCTCAGTCAACGGACGGGAGCGGTTATGTAACTTTTACAACCCAGCTGGATGATTATGATGATGATAATTTAAAATTAAAAGTTGAATATTCTGATGATGGTGGTTCGAATTGGTATACGCCATATTTGACTGCTGTGACTGATTCACTGGAAAATACTTATACTTATACCGTGAAAAGAATTCCTTTTTCGTATAATGGGCAGGATTATGAAGCTGACGGTAATGGCGGAAGTGGTGGTTTATTGTTGGTTTATGATGATACGGGCGATCCTGAAAATGATTTTGCTATTCTTACTTCAAATGATGAAGATATTACAGATTATATAAATGGTCAAATAGATGATGTCAGTGGATTACCAACAAATTTTCCATGGAATTTGGCTTTAATTGGTAATGTTGATATGGGTATGTATTTTACTTCATATGTTGATGATAATGTTTTTGCCAGCTCTGGTGAGTGGGAGGCTTATCTTGATAATTTGGGCATGAGCGATTGGACTATCGATTTTTGGGCTGATGATGTTTTTGTTTATTCCGATGAAGACTATGTATATACGGCACCGAGCGGGCCGACCACAATTAACGATTACCAGGTGGGTGATCCGGCGATTGAGCCTACTTTGGACGAGGAAGCACCATCTGAACCTGATGTGACGAATTCTTCTAGCTCGACGATCGCACGCATTCCATTTAGTTACAATGGCAATAATTATATTTCTTTTGGTGGCGGGCCGGGCAATGGGATAATAGTTGTTTACGATGATACTGGAGTGACTGTTAATGACTTATTTGTGGTTAATTCAAATGATTATGATATTACCGATTATTTATCAGATCCACCACAAACTTGGAATTTAGGACTTGTCCATTTGGGGGCGACTTATATTACTTCAGTTGTTGATGATGCTGTTTTTGCTAGTTCTGTAGACCTAGATACATATCTTGACAATTTGGGCATGGGTGATTGGACAGTAGATTTTTGGGCTGATGATTTGTTTGTATATAGTGGTGGAGAATATGCTTATACAGCGCCGAGCGGACCGACAGTGGTTAATGATTATCAGGAGGGTGATCCTGCGATTACAGTGTCTTTGTCGTCTTCATATCAGATTGGTTCAACCACGCCGATTGTGACAACGTCTGGTGCTAATACTTTAACGATTGTTTGGAATAGCGGAAGTGCTTTGAATTCATCATCTTTGTCTGAGACTGCACAATCTGACATTAAAGTCAGAGTAACACCAAACGATGCTTTGATCGATGGTTCGGTTCAAACTTCATCTGCTTTTAGTGTAGACAACTTAGCACCGAGTGGATTAACAGAGTTGGTGACCGGTACGGCTACTTCTACTACAGTGCCTTTGGCTTGGACCAGCGTGACTGAAACAAATTTTAATCATTATGAAATATGGTATGGAATCAGTGAAAGCGATGTTGCGTCCAGAACGGGTACGGCTAATGAATGGGACGATAACGATGATGCTACGCTTTCAACCAGAACAACAGCCGGCACAACGGTTACCGGGTTGACTGCGACTACAACATATTATTTTAAGATTTGGGCGATCGATAATTATGGAAATTATGAGACAGTGGCGGATACTAATATTACGACTGGTTCAGATGGACGTAGGGATACTGATCCAGATCCAATTCCTACTCCTGATCCAGAACCTGAACCTGAGCCAGAACCAGAACCTGGGTTAGAGGTTCCAGCTGTTCCAACGATCGGCTTACCTTTTGTTATTTCAGATTCAGAAATAAAGTGGATATTCACTGATAATGCTGATAATGAAGAAGGGTTTGAACTTCGAGATAGTGAGGGGGCGGTTATGACAAAAGTTGAAGAAACAAATTTAGCTTATATAATTGAAAGTTCTCTTTTGCCAAATACTAATTATCAAAGAAAGGTTTATGCTTACAATGCAGATGGGTATAGTAGTGCTTCAGCTTTGTCTACGGAGGTTTTTACTTTAGCAACAGTTCCATCAATTAGTAGTTCTATTGTTCTTAATAGTAATTCTGTAAAATTGAAAATAAATTCTAATGAAAATCCAGATTATACTGATCTAGCTATTTATGAAAGTGAAAACTCAAAATGGGTTCAAGCTGATGGCTCTCTTGGTGATAATAGATTTTATCAATCTTTTGCTAGTTGGAGTGAGGAGGTTTTAGTTGCTCCTTTGGTCGACGGTCAAGAATATACATTTTTATTGATTGCTAGAAACGAAAATGATTTAGAAACAAATTATTCTGCACCGTATAATGTTTTAGTTACCAGAAAACCAAACATTGTTTTAACAAAAAAAGTTGGAATAAATATTTCTGAAGAACTTGCTCAATTTGGTTTTGGACAGGCAGTTTTTGCTCAAGATGAGAAAGTCACTTTAGTAAGTCAATTACCATTGTATGAATTTTTCTTGAATAAAGTTATTTGGGTATTGTTGGGTGTTTTGTTAATCTTGGTTTTTGTTTTACTCATAGCAAGCACAAAACACAAAGGCTTGAATAAAGTTAAGAGTTTAAAACATACTCGAAAACTTTTGTGTCATGATTTGAAAAGAAATAACTCTGAGCATTTTTATCATTTGATAAATCATGAAGATACCAGTAAAGATGGTGTTCGTTATAAGATTCATCATGTTTGTTATAAATATAGTGGAGCAACCTTTTTGGGCTTAGTACTCAGTGTTTGCGCGAAGTCAGCAATGGTTTTATTAACTGCATTTTTGGTTTATGGAAACATTAATGTTTTTGCTTTTGAAAATCAAGCTGGTGCAGATGTTTTTGTTGGAGATGTTTTAACTTATGAAATTAGTTATTTAAATAATGGTGGTAGTGCGGTTAGTGATTTAGTTATTAGAGATATAATTCCAGATGGAACAGGGAATGTTATTTTAAATTCTGACTTGGTTACAGTGGACGGAAAAGTAGCAAAATATGAAAAAAAATTAGAGCCAGGTGAGATTGCGTCAATGAAGTTTGATGTTACTGTGACTGGTCAAGTTGGAGAAACCATTAGTAATATGGCAATAGCTACTTATTATTATGGTCAGTTGGCAAATAGTAATACTGTGGTTAATGTTATTGCTGAGCCAGAGCCTGAACCAGAGCCAGAACCTGAGATAATTGATACTGATGAAGATGGCTTTGCTGATGACATTGATAATTGTCCAACTGTATATAATGCTGATCAATTGGATACAGATTTAGATGGGGTTGGCGACGTGTGCGAACCAGTTGTTATTATTGAAGATCCAGTAGAGCCAATAGATCCAGTTGTTCCTGATCCAGTTGTTTCTGATCCAATTGTTCCAGTAATTCCACCAAGCCCTGGTTTACCCGCCGAAGTTGTTTCAGAGCAACCAGATTTGCCAGTAGTTATTGAGCCAATAGAAGAACCGAGTGAACCAATTGAAGATCCAAAGCAAGAAATAGAGGAAAAGCCAGTAAAACCGATTGTTGCTGGGGTAATCAATTCAGTTACAACAGCAATAAAAGAATTTGATTTTGATAAAACAATGGTGGCTGTTTCTGAAACAACAAAAAAAATACAAAACTTTACCATTGATAATCCTGAAGTTGAAAAGGTTAATGACTTAATTGATGAGCCGGTTATGACAGCTGTAACAACAGCTTCGATTATAGCTTTGGCGACAGTCGGTACGACAAGTGCTACCGGCGCGAGTTTGTTAGTTTACGCTCAGTTATTATTTACTCAGCCTTTGCTCTTATTTACAAGAAGAAAACGTCGGGGTTGGGGAATGGTTTATAATTCCATTACGAAAAAACCAGTTGATTTAGCGGTTGTTAGATTGTTTGATTATGAAACAAAGAAGTTATTAAGAACAAAGGTTACGGACAAGTTTGGTCGATATGAGTTTATTCTTAATCCAGGTAAATATTATATTGTAGTTGATAAAAATGATCATAAATTTCCAACAAGATTAATTGCTGATCAAAAAGATGATGGTGAATTTATGGATATTTATACTGGTCAAATTATTGAGGTGACAGAACGGGATGCTGTTAGTTTTCCTATCCCACTTGATCCTGCCCAAAAATTATTAAGTAATGTTCAGTTTAGAAAAAAAGTTTGGCATCGTAAATTACAATCAGTTTTGACCTTATTAGCTCCTATAGCAGCTATAATATCATTTATTATTAGTCCAAGTTGGAAATTTGCTGGTTTGATTTTCGCCCAGTTTATATTGTATTTTCTATTTAAGCGATTAGCCTTGGGTCCAAAACCAACTCAGTGGGGCGTTGTTGAAGATTCGCCAAGAAAAATTCCATTAGCTAATTCAATTGTCCGAGTTTTTGAAACTAGATTTAATAAATTATTAGAAACACAAATAACTGATCGAAAGGGAAGATATTCATTTTTGGTTGGTAATCAAGAGTATTATTTAACAGCTGAAAAGCCAGGATATTATGAAAAGAGAAGTAAGGTTATTGATTTAAAAGATAAAAAAAGTGGTTATCTGACTGAGAACATAAATCTTGAACCGCATGATCTTGGTAAAAAAATAACTCAAGCTCAAAAAAGAGGGGAACGCGTTACCTTGAGAACAGGACTGGGACAACAAATAGAAAAATTTGTTAATGGTAAACAAAAAGTTGTTCGACCGGAAGATCAAAAGTTCAAAACCAAGATTAAGGAAGTTGATGTTGAAGAAATGCATGAAGATTTTTATGATTTGGATAATATTCATTAAATAATATGAATGAAGATTTAAATTATCCTAGAAAAAACCACAAGCACAAAGTTTTTTTAGCTTTGAACTTAATGGTGTTATTTATTGCTTTAGGTGTTTGGTTGATAATTCATATTGTTACGGATAATTTTGCTTTAGCCCAATATTAATATGCTTGAGTATTTTACTTACAAAAGAATTTTAGCCTTAGCTGTGTTGGCTTGTATTGTTTGGGTTGCTTTAATTTTATATAGAGTTGGTCGAGGTGAAATTATAAAAAAAGTAGATTTTTGGAAATCTAAATGGAAAATAGTTTTATTTTGGATGGTGGTTGCTTTAATTTTACTTACAGCTTTGTATTTTCTAAATAAGTGGGGATTATTAGAAAGTTAATGTAGTTTTTAAAAAAAATATAAAAGTCGGCGAAACTGTACAGTTTCGCCGACTTTTAGTGTAAGAAAAATACCCTTAATAAGAAACGTTAACGATTTTAGAAGATAGA
This sequence comes from uncultured Gammaproteobacteria bacterium, assembly GCA_964434235.1. GTDB lineage: Bacteria > Patescibacteriota > Patescibacteriia > UBA11705 > JABHMO01 > JABMRF01. The sequence continues at coordinate 29,992 of CAYSUN010000008.1, forward strand.
AATATTAACGTTATTTGTGGGTATTTTTACCTTGTTTCTCCACTTTTACGAAGTCTTTTAATTTTTGGTACTTTTACGCCAATACCTCGTTTTATTTTTTTTCTGGCCATATTTAGTAAGATTAAAATTATATTAAGATTGTTTAAGATTTGCCGTGAAAAATTATTCATGGCGGACCGGACGGGACTCGGACCCGCGATCTCCTGCGTGACAGGCAGGTGTGTTAACCAACTACACCACCGATCCATATTTATTCAAATATTATATGTGTTAAGATTATAGATTAAACTTTGGGTAAAGTCAAGAGTAGTGTTGATATATTTTTCAGGATAAAAAAACTACCCTTAATTACTTAATGGTAGTTTTAATAATTTTATTTAGCAGGTTCAAGGTTAGCTTTTGGTTTTTCTTTCTTTTCAACTGGATCTTTGACTGAAGCAGTTTCTTTGACCTGTTCAACGATTTTAGCAAAAACTTCAGTATTGTTTTCAGCCATGTCAGCCATAACTTTTCTATCTAACTCAATATTGTTTTTTTTGATTAAGTTGATAAATTTACTATAGCTTAGGTCAAACACTCTGACAGCGGCATTAAGCTTTATTAACCACAATCCACGCATTGTTCTTTTCTTCACCTTGCGATCTCGGTAAGCGTAATTTCCAGCTTTCAAGATTGCAACTTTCGCAAGTTTGATTAAATTTTTTCTACCATGTCGGTAGCCTTTAACAGCTTTTAAGATTTTTCGTCTTTTCTTGACATGCGCAGCACCTCTTTTTACTCTCGGCATATATTTCGACTATTAATGACGGGACACCAATAGTTCAAATTAATATTAAATAATTTAGTTTATTTTAGTCCAAGAAAGATTTGGACATTCTTGCTTAATTTTTTACAGCCTAATTTTGTAGTTTTTCTTTTGGCTCTAGTAACTTTTCCTGATTCTCTAGAGTTAAAATGGCCTTGTCCAGCTTTTTTCTTTAGAACTTTTTTATTCTTTGTAACTCTGAATCTTTTGGCTACAGCTTTTATGGTTTTTTGTTTACTCATATTTAGTTATGTGGATTACAGTCTGTCTTTGTAATCTTGTTTAAATAGTTTCAGGTATTAATATAATAAATAATTTATTGCCTTGTTTAGTTATGTCTTGTTCAACTGTAACTGGCGTTCCTAAAAGTTTAATAAATTCTCGCATCATTTCTTTGGCCAGATCTTGGTGTTTCATTTCTCGACCGCGAAGAATAAGTTCAATTTTTATTTTATGCCCTTTTTCTAAAAATTTATTTGCTTGTCTTAGTTTTGTTTCTTTGTCATGATCACCAATTTTTATAGATAAGCGAACACTCTTAACTTCCTTGGTTTTACTTTGTTGTTGTTGCTTTTTGAACTGTTTTTCTTTTTGATATTGAAAACTGCCATAGTCCATCAATTTTGTGACGGGTGGTTTCTCAACTGGAGAAACTTCTACTAAATCTAAGCCTCTTTCCTGAGCAATAGCCAGTGCTTTGTAAGTTTCCATTTCACCCAAACTAACACCTTCTTCATCAATAACAGAAACAGTTGGCACTTTGATCTGATTATTGCAACGGAATTTTTTTTCAATTTTTAATCTTTTTTTAAATTTGTATGATTTTCTCATGGTTGTACAGGTTCTCAGATTTTTATACAGAATAACAAGATCTAGTTAAGATCAGTAACAACTGTAAGTTTCTCTGTAAGGCTGTAATTATTAAATTGATTTTATACTCGAATCTCTTTGTGGACAAATAACACAAGTGATATTTTCACTCTGAATTCAAGTCGCTTGGTGGAGATGGCGGGAGTTGAACCCGCGTCCAAAAAACAAATTAAATTGACTCTACAGGAATATTTTACCTTATTTTTTTAAAACTTTCAACCTATAAGGTAAAAAAAATAGTTGAAGCTCTAGCCTTAATGGTTTTGGTTTCAAGTTAAGGCGGTCTTGTAACCTAGCTCACTTAATGGCACCGGTGATTGCTTAGTGAGCATTAGCAGTCCGATGGTCTCGGCTTAAATTAAGCTAAAACAGTGACAAGATTTGGCATTGTTGAAAATGCTTTTACCTTGCTTACAAGTTTATTTGCACTTGTGTTTTTAGTGATTTTAATGAGTGTCACCACCTCATCCTGCACAAAATAAAAAAATTTTCTGTCAAGGCCCAGCATCCCCATGGATAAAGAGTTTCAATTAAATAGTAAATTTCTAATTAATATCTTTGTTCTTTAAGGGTTCGTCGGATTTCTCGGTCAACGTCTTTTTTCTTTTTGTCTTGTTTCTTCTCGTACAATTTTTTACCTTTAGCTAAGGCAATTTCAATTTTTACAAGATTGCGTTTAGTATACACCTTAATTGGGACTATTGTCAAGCCTCTTTGCTCTAATTTTCCAATAAGTGATTTAATTTCGGTTTTGGATAAAAGTAGTTTTCTTGGACGTTCAGGGTCGTAGTTTGGCATACTCCCAGCATACTTATATTTAGCAATGTTTGCTTTGACTAGGAAAAATTCCGGATTAGGGTTGTTTTGTCTAGTAATATATGCACCTTTTAAGCTAATTTGGCCAGCTTTAACTGATTTGGCTTCATAACCTTTTAAAATCAAACCAGCTTGGAATTTTTCCAAGAGATCGTAACTAAAACCAGCTTGTTTATTGATTATGGCTTGCATAACATTATTATATGTGGATAAACATTAAAAAGCAATATGTTATTTAGATGAAAAAATAGCATAAATACTTTTCATTGTCAAAAATTTTATTGTCAAAAAATTGTAAATATTATATAATATAAGCGATAAAAATAATTTTGGCTAGCTAGGTATAAAAGCTAATGTTATCTTTTTGTACTGTTGTTAGTCTTGCAAAAATATGCCAGATCGCGAAAGACAACTGGTCGATTTATCGATTATGACAATTGTCAAATTTTTTTTAGTAGTTATCTTTTTGTTTTTTTTATATTTAATCAAAGAAGTTCTGGCAATTTTGTTTGTTTCATTGATCTTGGCTTCAGCTGTTGATCCCTGGATTGATTCATTAGAAAAAATAAAATTTCCACGTTGGTTGAGTATTCTTTTGATTTATATAGTAATGTTGGGCATTGTGTTTGCTGTTATATTTTTGATTATCCCTCCTATGTCTATGCAACTTGGTCAGCTAGGGGATAACTTTCCGCAATATTTTGAAAAGTTCGGTTTGGCTGTGGATAGTTTGAAAAATTTTTCAGCTGAGCATGGCATTTTGAATGAATTAGATCAGGGTGTTAATGCAATAAAAGCAAATATTTCTGGTGCGATCGGCTCAGTTTTTTCTACTGTCGCTGGAATTTTTGGTGGGATAATTTCATTCTTCATAGTTTTAGTTATTACTTTTTATATGACAGTTGAAGAAAGTGCCATGAAAAGAACTGTTACCTCGATTTTGCCAGACAAGTATCATCCTTTTGCTTTGCAACTTATAAATAAAGTACAACGAAAGATCGGGGATTGGCTGAAAGGACAATTAATTCTGTGTTTGATTGTTGGTGTTATGGCGTATATTGGTCTTTTAATTTTAGGCGTAAATTATGCTTTAATTTTAGCTTTGCTGGCTGCGGTTGGTGAATTTATTCCGTATTTGGGGCCAACGTTATCTTCTATTCCAGCTATTTTCTTAGCTTATACTCAGTCACCAATAAAAGGCTTATTTGTTTTGATTTTGTATGTTTTAATTCAACAAATTGAAAATAATATTTTGGTGCCAAAGGTAATGCAAAAAGCTGTTGGTTTAAATCCTATAATAAGCATAATTGCCTTGCTTGTTGGAGCTAAGGTGGCAGGGTTATTAGGGGTTATTTTAGCTATTCCAGTAGCAACTGCTATTAGCGTAGTTGTGCGTGAGCTTTGGAAAGCCAAAGAAACGGTTGAAGATTTACAAGAACTTGAAGAACCTGAAATATGAGAAAACATTTAATAGTAATAAGACATATTTCGAAATTTTTATTGGTTCTAATATTTTGTTTGGTTTTGGTCGCCTATTTTTTTGCTTATCAAAAAGTATTCAAACAGCAAGATTTTACAGATAAAGGCAAACAAGTGGAGTTGACGCAAACCTCAAATTTTGCTAAAGAGCAGTTAAGTTTACAGCAGGATATTAATCGATTTTTGGATGTTTATTTTAAGCAAGACTTTGAAAGTCAGGAAGATCGATTGGCTTTTGTGCAAATTGAGTATGTCAGATTTTTGGATTATCAGTTAGTTGAAGTCGAGAATCAAGATTTACTTGTTGATTTTGTAAGAGTTTTGGGTAGTATGGTTGATAAGATACAAAATAATAATTTAGATTTAACTAGTGAAGAAACAAAATTAAAAGGATTGTATAAAAATTTGTAATAGTATTTGTTGTTTAGTCGTTACTTTTTGCCGTTTATTCACTTAATACCTGCCTGCCGGTTTACATGCCGGAGGTATGCAGGCAGGCTTAATAC
>CAYSUN010000009.1:0-29186 GCA_964434235.1 uncultured Gammaproteobacteria bacterium
GGCTTTGAGCCGGAAAGATAGAAACCACCAGCTGTATAGCTGGTGGTTTTCATTTTTAATTAGCTCGCATATTAGCCAGGATTCCTAACTGATGAAATAACATCGGAGTATCTTCAATCAAAAGATAAAAATCTTGTTTATCCAAATAGAAAACTTGAACATCAATTTCAGCAACTACAGTTGCATTTCTTGTACAATTTTTCAATAAAGCAATTTCACCAAAAACTTGATTTTCATACAAAGTAGCAACTTCCACTGTTCCACTACCAAGTTTATTTACAAAAACCTTTGCCTGCCCATGCAAAATGCCATAAAACTTATCAGCAATTTCACCTTGACGAATAATCACTTCTCCAGCCTTAAATGTTTCTTGTTTTGCAACCTCGCAAACTCTTTGCATGATTGAGGCTGAAACATACCTTAACAGCGCAAATTGCATAAGAATGGGCCGAATTTGATGCAATTTTTCAAGTCTTTCAGCCAGTCCAGTGGAATTGATAATCTGCGTAAAGACATCTTTGTTCAATTCCAATAAATAGACTTGGCTTTTTGCTCTGACGGTGGCAGAAGCAAATTGATTATACATCAAAGACATTTCACCAAAAAAATCACCTGTTGCCAGTTCAGCAACTTTTTTATCATCACTAAACACTTCCACCGTACCACCAATAATCACGAAAAAATTACTACCAGATTCACCTTGTCGAAGGATTTCACAATTTGCATTGTATTGTTTGACTTTTCCTTGCGCCATGACAACATTCATCCATTCTTTGGATAAAGAAGCGAAGATAGGCGCTTGGTGAATTCTGAGCATTTGATTGATTTTCAACTCTCTCGAAGGAATGATTTCCCAATTTTGGCCAGGTTTGATTAAATCAAACTTTGAACATAATGGTGGCAAAGATTGCAAGTGAGTAGGAACAATAGATCTAGTTACTCTTTCACCGATTTCACCCAATTCACTAAGATCTGGATGAATCATTCCACCACCAGCATCATGAAAAACCAAACCAGACATAATATTTGGAGCTAACTTAATATGTGAATACATTCTTGCATCAACAACATTGTCTGATAGCAATTTATCAAGTTTAGAACCCCACAAAGTATCTCCACTGTAAACAATTTTTGTGTCTTCAATTTCAACGGAAAAACCAAAAGTTGGAATAGGATGAGCGGTCGGCCAAAAGACAAACTTTGCTCCATACCAATAGAACGGTTCATAAAAATTAAATTCAATCAACTGAATCATTTTCTCTACATCTTTTTCAGACAAATCAAGAATAAGCGAAGACTTAAGAATTACCATGTGATAATTCAAAATATCGCTAATCAACTTGAACACTTTTCCATTAACAATCAAATCAAAAATATTGGAGTGATCATCATGAACATGAGTAATAATGTGCCCTTGAATATCCTGCGGATTAATACCCATAGCTTTCAAATGTTCTTTCATCCAAGAAACGCCATCAACAGAAACTCCCATAAAATTCAACCACAGGATAATCCCTGAAGTATAACCAGTCGGATCAAATCCAGTGGTACATTTTGATAATGCTGTTGCTCCAAGAACTGACGACATAGACAGTTTACTGGGAATTTCAATCGGGATTACTGGTACCTGCGGTTCTGTTAAATTAATATTAATCATACAGTCAAGGCTTGAAGCACTTGAGTTAAAATGAAAAACATTAAGACCTTTTTTGGTAATCGTGCCCTCTGGTAAAACAACTTTCCCATAAACAAACTCCACAAAATCGATCATATCCTCAATCTCGGCAACTTCTTTTGTGCCAAGTTTTTTCAAAGCAAAATGATTAGATAATTTCAAAACTTGCTCTTGTCGTTCTGGCGAAATATTCCACTGTTCCATTTGTTCTTGGCTAGGGCCAAGTAAAGTTAACCTCAAGATTTTCTTAACTCGTTCATTTTGAGTTTTTGTTCCAATAAAAGTTAACTTTTCGCCTTTGAAAAATCTACCTTGAACAAACAAGAATTCATATAAAATAAATTCCATGGCGCATTGTACAATACCAAACTTAAAGAATTCATCTGGTGCAATAATTACGGATGGGGGAGTCAGATTTTTTCTGTGATAAACTTTTAACACCTCAGCAGGAACACCAAACATACAAGAGAAACCTTGGCCATCTTTCAAGATTTTACAACCAGGCATAATTTCAATTACAGAAGCATTATTCTCATTCATTGGGCACCTCCGATTTTAATGAACGCCAGCCTTTGCTGAAATATAAAATTAACTTATTTTACAAGTTTTGTCAATGAAAAAAGATGCGTTTTACGCATCTTGAGTTTTTTATACTAATGATTTGCTTTCTGCAAGATTGAATTCACCATTCTGAAAATCTGCACTATTGTGACATTTGTCCCGCCAATCTTCAATTGACACAACTTTGACATGACACAAATTGCAATGTAAAGAATTATTATCACTCCGCAAAAGAACACCTTTGCAACCAGCTAATGGACAAACTAAGTTAGCTAAGACTTCCAGTTCAGTTGGCATGACCTCACCTCCCTTAATTCAAATATATTTTAGCTTTATTAAATCGATTTAACAATGTGGATAAAAAAACCGACTTGATGTTTCATCAAGTCGGACTGTATCTTAACCTGTAAATTGCCGGATCAATGATTCCGGAAAATTATTCTTCTGCATTTCTGTCACATGTTTTTCAATCTCATATTGAACTCGGTAATAAACAACGCTAACATTTTTTTCAGGCGTACCTTGCTTTGGCTCAAGATTCAACAACATGGACATATACATACACAACAGGAACTGGTAGTGAAACTGCTGGGGTTGTAGCAATACAAACACTTGGCGGAGAAGCTTACACACCAACACCAAGCAACAGCACGTTTACTATCTCAAGTGGAGGTGGTAGTGGCAGTGGCAGTGGCAGTGGCAGTAGTGGTACAATTGACAACAATGCAAACACACCGTTAGCAACACCAACAACTGTTACTCCAACAACAAACGTTGTTCCAGTAAAACCTGCGACTGTCAATGTTAAAAATGAAGCAGAGGGTCTTGAACATATAATCAGTATTATTGGTAATGTACCAGTTGGCAACCAATTGCAAGCTATTGACTTTATCGCCTACGGAACACCAACCTCTAGTAATTTATCTGTTCGTGATCGTAAAGGTGTAATTGGAGATTACTATGATATTTATGGTAGGATTCCAACCTCTGAAGCTGACTGGCTAGACATTGAATTGATTTTAACAAGTCACAAACCGTTACAAAGAAAAATCAGTCAAGAACAGCAAGCTTTAATTGACTTTGCTAAAGTTTACAAGAGAATGCCAGACTTCAACAATATCTATGATGAATGGGCAATGTATTATATTGCTTACAATGTCAGAAATGTTGTTAGAAATCTAGATAGTGAAAGAGCAGCTATTGGAACATTCAAGAGTGTTTACAAAGTTGTTCCGAGCACTTCACATCAATGGTCGATTATGAGAGCAATTGCCTATACAGGCGCAAAACGTTAATCAGACTAAATAGAAAGAGAGCAGACAACTGCTCTCTTTTGTTATCTTGATTTTTTCATTTTTTTAAGATAAAATTAAACTATAAATAAAAATATTTTATGGCCAAATGTATAATCTGTGATAAAAAATTGAACGAGGCTACAAAAATAAACAAACATGATGTTCAATTTTGTAGTGAAGAATGTCTTAAAAAATATGAAGAAAAATTAAAGGAATTAAATAAAGATATTAATTGGGATAGTTGTTGTTAATATGAAAAATTATATTTTACAAGATAATAACAATAATGAATTTAACTTTTCTGATTATCAAGAAAACAATTTTTTAGGATTAATAATTTTCCGAGGAGCTTGGTGTAATCTTTGCAAAAAACAATTAAAAGAAATACAAGAATTATTGTCTGATTTTACAAACCTGAACGTTAAACTTTTGGCGATAAGTCCTGACTCAAAACTTAAATCAAGTTTGTTAAAAACTTTTCTCAAAGTTCAATTCCCAATTCTCAGCGACGAAAAAATGGAAGTAATCAATGATTTTAATATTCTAGAAAACTTCAAAGGCCAACAATTACCAAAACCTGCGATATTTTTGTATAATCCTGACGGACAACTTATTTTAGAGAAAATAGGGGACAATTACGAGGATTCTTTGAGCGGAAAAAATATCTTAAAAGAATTTTCTAAAGTCATCAAATTAGCCAAAATTAGTTAATTTAAGCACCACTAAATCATTTTAATCGTAAAATTGGAGCACAAAGTGGTGTTTTTTGATTGACAAAAATAAAAAAATATGATATAATTCCTTGAATGTTATTTGAAAATTTACACAAAAATACAATTTGGAGAAAATCATGAGAAAAGTTAATCGCATCTGGATCGTCGCTCCGATGAGGGCACACACAAGGACAGTGAAGGCCATCTTTGAAAATGGTCCTATCGACACTTACCTAGAGAAAAATTTTCCAACTGAACTCAACAAGTGCAAAACATTGGAGGAACCCTTTGGGATTGTAGCAGGTACAGGCGTAGGGAAAACTGTTTTCCTGCGTGAACTGTGCGAAGCACACTTTGGCGAGAAATTTCAATTTGACGTCGTTACATCTGAAGATGAAGCTACTGACTTCACTTGGACTTGTCCAGTGGTTATAGTAACATCTGGTGTAGCCATGAATTATCTAAAATCTGGCTACATTACAAAGGACGACTCTGTCATTATCGACGAGATTCACCAGACATCTGAACACCTTGAACTAGCAATGGCTTTGGCTCGTCATCAGGAAATTAAAGTTAACTGGATGTCGGCCACTATCGACGCAAAGGTTTACGTTGATTATTTCAACACAAAAAGCGTTCTTCTTTGCGAACACAAGGATCCAGACAAGCGTGCCATTGTAGAAACATTGAAGTTTTCTTGGGGCAGAAGTCATGAACCGAATACGATTGTAACAAAAACACCATTTATCGAGTATTATCTCGAAACTATGGAGAATCTCAAACGCATCGCATCTGGCAATCACGGCGTGGCAGTATTTCTGCCTACTCGAGCGATGTGTGAAAAGTACGCCCTAAAGTATAATGGCAAACATGGTATCCAAGCAGATTTTTACCATGGTGGTGAATCTGCAGATAAACTATACCCATACATGAAGGGAACAATTGCCCGTCCGTTCATCATTTTCATGACGATTGCTGGATCTTCCAGTTTGAATGTCAAAGGCTTGGACTGGGTCATTATTCACAATGAAATGTATAATACAGTTGTGAATAAATTTACTGGTGTTAAGACTTTGTCCCGTATGCCTCTTGGTCCCAATGAAATCCTGCAAATGGCAGGACGAGTTGATGGCCGAGTTAAAAATGGTTTGGTCACGATTCTGACAGAAACTGATGTTGACTACCAAAACCTGCAACCCATCAATCCCATGTTCACTCTTGCTGGTGATATGGAACAGGTTGCTCTGACCTGCGCCCGAATGAATATCAACCTGGATGAGCTTGATCCTATTGGGGGCATCGACCATCTACAGTACAACCGTGTTTGGAGAATGCTGGTCAGGCGTGGCTTGATTGCCGAAAACAATACCTTGACCGAATATGGTTACAAGGTAGATGGATTTCCAGTTTCCCGTGTTTGGGGTGAACATTTAGCCCAAGCTGACGCGGAAATGATGCCGTTTGTTATGGTCTGTGCCTGTGCGCCAACCCTGTACAATTTCCTGAATCGTGAAACCCACGACATCAAGGAATTTGAAGTTGCCGGCAATGACTGGCTGACGATCTACAAGATTATCCAACACGCCATTGATAACTTTGGCACGATTAGGTTTGATCCAAGTAGTAATGGTAAAAGACTTGCTCTGAAAAACACTTACAAAGAGTGGGCAAAAGAGCATGGAATTTACTACAAACAAGTGGACCAAACATTGGTCGGAATCAGTAGCATTTTGCGATCTCTTGATATTCCAATCGAAGAAGTACATCAGGATTTCCCTGATGTTACTCCAGAAATTGAAGCCAAGTTTCGTAAACTGCTAATTAAGGTTAACGCCTTTTACTTGCTCGCTGGTCAATACCCAGTACTGCGTGAATCAGCTGAGCTTGGTGACAATCCAGTTGCCATCAGTAAAGTTTCCATGCTAAATAAATCAGATCGAGGTGCTCCAAAATTTGGCACTTTGCATTCGATTGAAACGAAGTATGGAATTACTCACACCATGGAAGGTGCGGGTCTGACATTTGCTGATGTTCAGGAAGTTCTCACTGGTAAAACGATATTTTCAGCTAAACCACGTGAGTCTGGCGATGTCTTGGTTACGTGGGAGTACTCTGGACTTGGAGTCAAGGATCTGATACATGAACAAACGATTGAAAGTACGTTGAGTGATTCTTTACTCAACAAAACAGATCATTTCAGAACCTTTCTCGAAGAACTTCAGAGTGAACTAGCCCACATGTTGGCAGATCAATTGTTTGATGATGAATTGGACGAGGATATCATGACTCCGGAAATCATCGAACATAACAAAAGTATTTGTCGGCAAATTTCCGATTTTAACCAAGCCAGAGACTTTTGGTCTGGAGGCAAAGTAGATGCTGGTTCAAAGGAATTTAAAAACTTGCTTAAAGGAACAAAAGTGTATTCTCTGAATACGCTCAGACAATCTGGCTTAAGTTTGAGAATTCCAGAAAGCGCCGTACCTCAAGTAGAAGAAGTTGAGAATCAAAACACACATGACGACCAAATCTTTGAAAATGATCCATCGCGAACAAGTTTTGGTGATATTTTCAATAGAGCAAGATTTTCTTCTTCAAATCGGCTTCCGGCAGTCAACAATCACAGCGTGTTTGCCACACTGGGAAACATGTATGGTGGTAATGACGAGCTAGCTCGTGTAAAACCAAAAAAGGATAAAGGAAATGCTCAGAAGCGAAAAGAATTCAAAAAAGCAATTGTGCTACAGGATGAAATCGCTTCTCCGCCTGAAATCCCCGAAGGGTCTACACAAGAAAGAGCTGACTGGCTAATTGAACAAACGGACACACTCAGAGCTGAAATCACCAAGCTGGAAGCTGAACGTGATCAAGCAATGTCCGACTACCAGAAAGCTTATGATTCCAAGAAGGTTACGCTTGAGTATCAAGTTCGTTGGGATCAAGCTGTTAAGGAAATTACAAGAATAAATCAGGAAATTGATAAATTTGAAACTGAAGCTCTCGAGATCATGGAGAAACTCGAGGCCGTCTAAGACAACAAAGAGTCAAGCTCCCACACGAGCTTGACTCTTTTCTTTTTAAATTTTTTACTGTATGCTAATTAATAATTATGAAGTTATCTTTATTTGATTACAACTTACCCAAAAACAGAATTGCCAATAAGCCGGCCTCACCAAGAGATAGTTCGAAGCTTTTAGTTTACAATAAAATTAATGACCGAATAGTTCATGATTCATTTTTAAATTTGCCAAAATATTTAACCCAAAATGATGTTTTGGTTTTTAACAATACTAAAGTATTGCCAGCTAGATTACTCGGCAATAAAGAAAGTGGGGGACGAGCTGAAATCCTATTATTGAAACAAATCAATGACTCTGAATGGGAGGCTATGCTTGGGACAAGAAAGCCCAAAATTGGCCTAAAATTGCTTTTTAAGCATAATTTACAAGCTTCATTAGTAAATCAACTTTCCAACAAAACTTGGACTGTAAAATTCAATTTTTCAGATTCTAAATTATTCAATATTATTCATAAAATTGGGCAAGTTCCACTGCCTCCATATATTGAGTCAACTCAAAGTCAAAAAAATCTCAAAAAACAATATCAAACAATTTTTGCGAAAACTGAAGGTTCGTCAGCTGCGCCAACAGCTAGTTTACATTTCACCAATCGATTATTAAGAAAAATAAAAAAAACTGGTTGCCAACTTGAATTTATCACACTACACGTTGGGCTTGGTACATTTGAACCTGTAAACACTGAAAAAATCGAAGATTTTCAAATCCATAGTGAACTTATTCAAATTGATAAATCTACAGTCGAGAACTTATTAAAAGCCCAAAAACAAAGCAAGCGAATCATTGCTGTTGGTACGACGGCTGTCCGAACGCTTGAATCTATTTTCAACAATCCTGACATCCCAGTTAAAAATTATTCAACTCCAACTAATATTTTTATATATCCTGGTTATAAATTTAAATTTGTGGACGCCATAATTACTAATTTTCATTTACCAAAATCCAGTTTATTAATACTGGTCAGTGCCTTTATTGGACGAACAAAAACTTTAGCATTATACAACCGAGCCATTAAATTAAAATATCGTTTTTTCAGTTTTGGTGATGGCATATTTTTAATTAACGAAAAATAATAATCTACCAACAATCTAATTATTCAAATTACAAAAGTGTTTTATGCACTTTTTCTTTTCCTTAATTTTTAATGGTATTTTCTAAATAACACACTCTTTTTCCTTGTATTTAAGCAAAACTTTATCAACTTGTTTTTAAGTCAAAATTTGATATAATTTAAGCGTATGAAATTTGATGATTCTCAAAAGCAAGAGCTTCTCGAATATGCGAGAAGATCTCTAATTAACATAGTCAAAGACGGAAAAAGAATTGAAGAAGATTGTCCTGATTCCAACTATTTAGAATCAGCAGGAGTTTTTGTAACTCTTTACAAAAACAAAGAGCTTCGTGGTTGCGTTGGTTATATTGAACCGTATACCAGCATTTGGGATTCAATTTTAGACAACACTATTGCGGCTGCCACTAATGACATTCGATTTACTGATGTTTTGCCAGAAGAGCTAGAAGACATTTGGCTGGAAATTTCGATTTTAACTCCACCCAAAGAATGCAAACTAGAAGAAATTGAAGTTGGAAAAAATGGCGTAGTAATTCAACAAGGTGCAAATAAAGCTACTTATTTACCTCAAGTTTGGGAATCTATGCCAGAGAAAAACAAATTCCTTGACTCACTTTGCCTAAAAGCAGGTTTAGATAATAATTGCTGGCAAAACAAGACAACTGTAATAAAAAAATACGAAGCCATCGTCTTTTCTGAATAATAAATTTAAAAATAATTAAGCATATCAGTATAAAATTATGAATCAAACATCACTTGTTAATGAACTGAACGGAAAAAGCTCCAACAAGGCTTTTATTAAAGATTTCGAAACAAATCAAAAATTAACTAATGAACAATACGCAATTAAAAGTTTACGCCACGGCATAACAGCCAATGGTAAATCCTACATCGATTTAGTTTTAACAGACAAAAGTGGGGAAGTGGCTGGTAAAATTTGGGAAAACAATATTGATAATTGTCAAAAAACCGAAATTGGAAAAGTCGTTGAAATATCAGGCTCAGTAGATGAATTTAGAGATAAGCACCAAGTCAATATCTCTTTTTTGCAAAACTGTGAAAAATTCGACTTAAGTAATTTTTTGCCAACTTCTACTAAAGATTTAGACTTACTTTGGAAAACTATTTTGGCTAATATCAAAATGGTTAAAGATAAAAATCTTAAAAAGTTATTACAGAATTTTTTTGATGATTCTGAATTTACTGAACAATTTAGAAAAGCCCCAGGAGCAGAATTTATTCATCACGCTTACATTGGCGGGTTAATGGAACACGTAGTTGAAATGTTAAACTTAGCCAACACAATTTTAATTGATAATGAAGATTTAGATAAAGACTTACTTATTACTGGTGTTTTACTTCACGACATTGGCAAAATGCAAGAATTGGCCGTAGAACACACAATTTACCGAACAATTGAAGGAACATTAGCTGGACACATATCACTCGGTACAATTGAAATTGACAAACAAATTGCTACAATAAAAAACTTTCCACGAGAACTTCGCGCTAAAATATTAAATATTATTCTAAGCCATCACGAAAGGCTAGAATTTGGCAGTCCTGTTAGACCGATGACACCAGAAGCTTTTGCACTCTGTTACATTGATAATCTTTCAGCCAAAGTAAATACCGCTAGAAAAGTTGTAAACGATAACCAAAATTCTGATGCAGAATACAGTGATAAAAACTTTGCTTTAGACACTAAGTTATTTTTAAAATAATTACATTCAGAACTTCTGACAAAAATATATTGATTAAATTAACAAGCAAGTAAATTTTTTAAAATAAAAACTTAAATGAAAATAAAACATTTTATTACAATAACAATAATTTGCGGATTAATAGTTTTATTCTTTTTTCCAGAACCTGAAACAAATTTTTTGTATTACAGTTTGACTGCGTTGTTTTTTATAGTTTTAACAATTTTTTTAATTTTTATTTCTCAAAGAAAAAAGAGTAAATAAATCTTTATGAAAAAACTTTTATATGCAAATGATCAATCTGAATCGCTTGCAACTTTAATAAAGCTACGAATACCGATCTTGGTAGTTGGTTTAATTTTTGGCATTGGAATTTCCTACATAACTTCTAATTTTGAAAAAGTTCTTTCCCAAAATATTCAAATTGCTTTTTTCTTGCCCTTTATTGTCTATATTGCTGATGCGGTAGGCACACAGACAGAAACTATTTACGCTAGAAACCTAAAATCCAACAATGCGAAATTCAGCAAATATATTTGGAAAGAATTAATACTTGGCCTGATCGTTGGTTTAATTTTTGGCTTTTTTTCTAGCCTTGTTATTCTACTTTGGATTCATAATTTTTTGCTAGCAATTAGCGTTGGTCTTGCTTCTTGCGTAGCCATAGCAGTTGCACCGCCAGTTGCTCTAATCGTAACCCAATCATTTCAAAATGCTCGAAAAGATCCAGCGGTCAGCTCAGGACCAATAACAACTGTTTTGCAAGATATGCTCAGCGTACTAATTTATGGTGTTATTGCAACCTTAATAATTTTGTAAAAAAAGGCCCCCAACGAAATTAATCGTCAGGGGTCAGTAGCGTGGCTACCTAATTCTCAGGTTTACTCCGTTGAAAAAAAAACAAGCATCCGACCAAAAAACCGACGGCGGCATATCCTTCTGGACGGAAGTATTGCACCAACGGTGTTTGTGTTACTGCACTGACTGCAAACCCCATGGCCATCAAACCAAAGCACATTTTACCGAGAAAATTCATAGATGACACCTCAAAGTTGAATGAAATTATTCTTTTCAAAATACACTATAATATATCATATTTTTTAATTTTTGTCAACACAAGACCTAATTTTACTGTAAAATTAAACACTTTTCAATACCAACTTTATGAGCTTTATAAACTTTTAACTTTATATTTTATGTCCGACCAATACGGCTATGACAACGAAAAAATAAACATTATCATGCTAAACATGTCCAGTTTTTGGGATTGGGATCATGGTATTGTAAATCGAAATTATAACGTATTACACACCTTAGCCAAGGAAGATCGCATTGGTAAAATTATTGGCGTAGATTTTCTTCCGATCGGCTGGAAAAAAGCGGCCAAACATTATGTACAAAACATACTTTGGGAAATCAAAAGTGCAGAAATGGTTTATGGCGATTTAACAAGTGCCTGTTATCAGCGAACTGATAAGATTTACGCTTACTCAACAATCGACTCAATATTTTCATTCAAAAAAGTTGCCAAAGAATTAAAACGAATAGAAAAAATTTTGAATTTGAAAAATATTGTATTTTGGTCATATAATCCGATTTTTACAGAATTCATTAATCATTTAAATGAAAAAATGTTTATTTTTGATACTGTTGATAATTGGAGCGAACACCCACAATATACTAAGCTTATAAGCAAAACAAGATTAATCAATAATTACAAAAAAATTGCAGACAAAGCTGATTTAATTTTTACAGTTTCCGATCAACTTAAAGACTTTTACCAAGAAATGGATCGCCAAAAAGATGTTCATTGGATACCTAATGGCGTAAATTTTGATTTGTTTAATGATCCAGAAAATCTAAAATTAGATACCCAAATTAATGATTTAGAAAATAAAATTATAGGCTATTTCGGAACAATTGAGAATCGTCTGGATCTTGATTTGATTGCCAAATTAGCCAAAGATCACAAAGACAAAGACATTGTACTTTGCGGTCCTATTTGGCCAACAATCAAGCATGAATTTAACAAAAAAATCAGTAACTTAAAAAATGTACACACCACAGGCAGAATTCCTTACAATCAAGCTCCAAGCTATATTAACAGATTTGATGTTGCCATTATTCCACACAAAACAAATAATTTTATTAAATCAACAAATCCAATGAAAATGTTTGAATATTTGGCATGTGGCAAACCAGTCGTAACAACAAAAGGAGCAGGGGTAGATATGTTTAAAGATTTTATGTACATTACTAATGATCATCAACAATTTTCAAATTACATCAACCAAGCCTTGAAAGAAGATAACCTACAGCTACAAGCTGAAAGACGAGAAGCTGTTCGAGAACATTCATGGAAAGCGCGAGTTGATAAAATGGTAGATTTAATGTTTAAAAAACTCAAAACTTAAAAGTAATTTACACAAAATATTTCACACTTTTTCTATGGACCGATACGAAGTGAGTGGAGAAAAATGTAATAATTTTCACTTATTTCTCCATTAAAGTCGAAATGACAAGTAGGATTACATTTTTCAAAAAACTCAAAACACCACCCTGTCTTTTCGATTGAACACCACATTGTCTTTTCGACCGATACGAAGTGAGTGGAGAAAAATGTAATAGTTTTCACTTATTTCTCCATTAAAGTCGAAATGACAAGTAGGATTACATTTTTCATTAATTTATCAGTAGTTATTATGAAGAAAGAACATAATTACTGGGTTTACATAGTTTCAAGTAACAACAAACTAATATACATTGGTGTAACAAATAACATTAGGAGAAGATACAAGGAACATTGGCTAAGAATCACTCCTGGATTCACTCAAAAATACAACTGCTGCAATCTAGTATATTTTGAACACTTTAAGTATATTAACGATGCTATTGCCAGAGAAAAACAACTTAAAAGATGGCGACGCGAAAAAAAAGTTGCTCTAATCGAAAAAAATAATCCAACATGGAAAAATCTAGTTTTAGAATGGGAAGATTGAATTTATGAAATTATCAATAATCATAGTAACTTGGAATGTCCGAGATCTAGCGCATCGATTGCTAGATTCAATTTTTCAATTTACTGACAACCTTGAATACGAAATAATTGTAGTTGATAATGATTCAAAGGACGGAACTGTCAAATATTTACAAAACCATTTTGGGCCATGGCTAAAAAAAGGACAACTGACAATCATAGACAATAATTTTAATTTTGGGTTTGCTAAAGCTAACAATCAAGGTCTAAAAATTGCCAAAGGGGAATATATTCTTTTCATGAATCCTGATATGGAAATTTTAGAAAATAGTTTCAAAAAAATAGTTGAATTCATGGACCAAACACCGAACGTTGGATTAGCAACTTGCCGACTACTTTACGGTGATAGAACTATCCAACCAAACATCAAAAATAATCCTAACTTTTTTGATCAATTTTTAATTTTAATGAAACTTCATCACTTTTTAGCAAATTTACCTTGCTTAAAAAATTACTTACAAAAAAGTTTTAATTATACTGATAAAAAATACGTTGAACAAATTATGGGGGCTTTTGCCTTTACGCGCAAAGCAATAATGGATAAGATAAATGGGTGGGACGAAGATTATTGGTTATGGTGGGAAGACTTACAATTATGCAAAGATATTCAAAAGCTAGAAGCAGACATTGTTTATTTGCCAATTACAGAAGTAATTCACTACGAAGGTAAAAGTTTCGCCCAAACATTTGGCTGGCAAAAGCAAAAAAAGTTTAACAAAGGTATGCTTACATATTTCAAAAAAAACAAACCTTTTATCCAATATCTATTATTATTGCTATTTCAACCGATCAGTTTTATCCTAACAAAATTAACTACTTTATTTAAAATAAAACCTAAGTCACAATCAAAAATATGATCATTATCCACGAAAATCAAATTTCCCACGAACCGATTATTGATCTTTGTGCCAATAATCACCTAAGCAATGATTTGAAAGATGCTATAAAAGATTTCATTATAGAAAACAAACAAAAATCAATGATTGACGGTCGCCCAATTTACATATTTTATGTTAGCGGATTAGCAGAATTGCATCATAGAAAATTTATTGATTATTTGAAAAAGTTATTTCACAAACGCTTACCGGATAAATTTGTTTTGCGTAAAGGCACATTTGCGAAATATCCAATTGCTCATTACTGGATTCAATCTGGTCCATTAATTATTGATTTAGCTATTAAACAATTTGTTGATAAAAACATCAACCTCAATCCTGAATTGCAAAGTCTTCTAGATCACAGTTGTTTTATTTGTGATAATGAAAATAATCCATTTTATCAACTTTACAGTTAAATTCCACACAATCATGACAAAACTTGAATTTTTCGGAACTACTTACAAAAAAACCATCCTGTTTATCATCTTGGCAGAACTACTGTCTTTTTTTGTTTTTTGGTTTCGTACTGTTTACGATTTATCGACTGTACTTTATTTAATTATTATTGGTTTAATTTTTGCGATCAGTTTAATTGATCTCCGACTTGGTGTTTTATCAGCTTTAGTTGAATTATTTATAGGCTCCCAAGGCCACTTATTTGATTTAACTATTAATAATCAAGTAATTTCTATCCGCATGGGAATCTTTGTTGTTGTTATGCTCGCTTGGTTAATTCAACTTATAAGAACCAAAAATTACAAGTTCACTTTTACTTTAATAAAAAATCACAAAGAATTAATTTGGCTTGGGCTAGTTTGTTTATGGGCAGTGATTTTTGCAATAATTAGAAAAAATAATTTCAGTGATATTTTTTTGGATTTTAATGCTTGGTTATACTTCTTATACTTTTTCCCTTTTTTATCAGTTTTCAAGGACAATAAACACTTGAATCAAATTTTACAAATTTTTATTGCCAGTTTAACTGCCATAATACTTAAATCTTTAATTTTTTTATTTGTTTTTTCCCACAAACTAGTTATCATGAAAGATTTTTATACTTGGGGTAGAGATACTCGCTGGGGAGAATTTACTTTACTTGGTCAAGATTTTTTCAGGATTTTTTCTCAAGCCCAAATATTTATTTTGCTCGGTTTTTTCATAATTGTTGGCTACTTATTTTTTAAAGGCCAACTAAACTATCGAGTCAAAAAAAACCAACTTTTAGCCATAATTTTATTTTTGTTAATTTCAGTCATAATATTAAGTTTAAGCAGAAGTTTTTGGGTCGGTTTACTTTTAGGCTTAATTTCTTTAGTCACGCTAGCAATCTTTTTAACCAAAGAAAAATTCCCAAGAATTTTTGCACTTATACTTCGTCTAGGTTTTATAACGGTTTTAAGTTATTCATTAATTTTAACAATAATAAATATTCCTTTAAACGGAAACCAGGGCTTTGATTCTGCGGGCTCATCAATCAAAGACCGAATTTCAATCTCAGACAACGCAGTTTCTAGTCGTTGGAGTCAACTACCAATATTAGCCAAAGAAATAAGTAAACACCCAATTATCGGCTCAGGTTGGGGAACAACTATTACATACCAAAGCCAAGATCCCAGAATTTTAACTTCAAAAAATCCAGCTGGTTGGTTTACAACTTACGCTTTTGAATGGGGTTATTTGGATATGCTTTTAAAAATCGGTTTAGTTGGCGTTTGTGTTTATTTAATAATGATTTTTGCTATAATTAAAAAATTCTTGCTTTTATATAAAAAAAATTCAGACCCTTACATTCGTGGTCTGATACTTGGTTGTTTGTTAGCCCTTTTATCTTTATTAATTGTTCATGCTTTTAGTCCTTATCTAAATCATCCACTAGGCATTGGTTTTATTTTATTTCTTTTAGCCTTATATCCACTTCTTCAGCCTAAAATTGCCTCAGCAAAACTTTGATGCCCATTGGCAAAGTCTTTTATATTCAAAACATTTCCACCTTCATATTTCACTTGAATTAATTCAATTGCTCCGTATCCACAGGAAACAAAAAATCTTTTACCAACTTTAACAACCTTCCCAATTTGAGGTTTTTCTATAATTATTTCGGCTGGAATTGCTTCAACAATATCCAGTTTTTTCTTATTATAAAAAGTATAACAACCAGGCCAAGTTTCAAAAGCTTTTATTTGCCCGATAATTTTTTTTACTGGTCTAGACCAAACAAGCAAACCATCTTCTTTTTCAACTTTATAACAAAAAGTTGCACCTTCATCGTCCTGAATCTCTAAATCTAAAACACCATGAATATACAGAGGAACAATTTCTTTAACTTGAGAAGCTCCAAGTAACGACAATTCTTGTGCCAATTTTACATATCCCCAAGCTGGATCTATGAGCAATTCATTTTGAACTAAAATATCCCCAGAATCCATACCCTCATCCATCAAAATAATACTACAGCCAGTAACTTTTTCTGAATTTAAAAGAGCACTTTGAATTGGTGAAGCGCCCCGATATTTAGGCAACAGGGAAGGATGAACATTCACACAACCATTAACCGTTAAATTCAAAAATTCTGTTGGTAAAATTTTTCCATAAGCAGCGACCACGACCAAATCAGCATTAATTTTTTTTAATTCATTAAGTAAATCAATATTATTTTTTAATGTTTCTGGTTGATAAACAGGTATATTGTGCTCAAGAGCCATAACCTTGGTCGGTAAAATAGAAACTTTTTGACCTCGACCAATTGGCCTATCTTTTTCCGTAACCAAACCAACAACTGTAAAATTATCTATCAATTCTTTTAAAATAGGTACTGAAAAATTAGCAGACCCCATGAAAATAATTTTTATCTCTTTGTTATCAATACTCATATTTACAGCGTTTCATTTAACAATTACATTATTTAATCAGTTTATCAATGAACAACACACCATCAAGATGATCCATTTCGTGAAGAATCACTCTGGCGAGTAAACCACGAGCTACAATTTCCTGCCATTGTCCATTTTTATCTAAAGTTTTTATGGTTATTTTTTTTGATCTTTTAACTTTGCCAAATACACCAGGCACACTTAAACAACCTTCTTCATCAATTGCTTTAAGTAAAGATTGCTTTACTAATTTCGGATTAATTAAAAAAAGAGGCCCGTCAGCTGTATTAACCACTGCAATTCTTTTTTGAATTCCAATTTGAGGAGAAGCTAACCCAAGTCCATCTTTTTCTTTCATCATTTCAAATAAATCAACTAAATATTGATTTAACTCATCAGTTTTTAGGTCTTTAATCTCAATTGGAATTGCTATTTTACGCAACCGATCATCTGGATATGTTACTATTTTATATTGCATAATTGTAATTTATGAATTTAACTTTAACTTTTTACTAATCAATAAATTTGCCCACTAATTATAACAGATCTAATGGGTTTTTGTCAATGGTCCAATATTCTGGAATTAAGGCAATTAATTTGTTTTCTTTTTGACTTGAAATATTAGGTAAAAATAAAGCAATTTGCCATCTATATCGCTGTCTAACTTTTTGCGCATAATACAAATATGGTTCAGTAATTTTTCCGTCAACTTGCAAAATGTCATTTTTTATCGTTTCAAATAAACGCCAAGCTTCTTTCTTGCTAACTGCTAAATCATGATGTTGATAAAAAATTTTAATCAGTTTAGCAAATGGGGGATAGCCAAACATTTGCCGATTTTCAATTTCATTCTTATAAAATTCTTCATAGCCGAGATTCAAGGCTTGAAAAGCTAAATTATCAGAAAAAGCAGTTTGTAAAAGTATTTTTACATTTTTATTTTGTCCAATTGATTGTTGAACTATTTCTTGGCAAAAAGAATATAATTTATAATTTGAATTAAAATCAGCTAAGTGAACCAAGCTATCAATATAAACAAAACCAAGTAGATCAATATTTGCAAAAATATTTTCAGCTAAATTTTGTCCTGTCGTTAAATAAATATCAGCTTCTTGTTCATAACCTTGCTCTTTGACATCGCAAACTTTTTTGTTTAATAAATTTTGTAAAGTTTTTTTTATTTGTTCAAGACCTAATCCTAATTTTTTAAGATTTACACTTTGACATTTCGGACATTTCAAAGGAATCGACATTTTAGTCTGACAACGATGACACTTCAAATAATTAGCATCAACGGACATAGGCAACTGACAATGTGGGCAAGTTGCTTCATATCCACAATCATTACAAAGAAAATAACTATATTCGCCAAGCTTATTAACTATGAGCAAAGCTTTCTTACTTGTTTTCAGTTTTTCCAACAACTGATTACTTAAATAAGTAAATTGGACTTGTCGTTCTTGACGTAAATCAACAATTTGAAGTTTATTTTTTTTGAATTGGCCAAGCTTGATCATTTGATATTTTTGGTCTTTAGCCAAATGGACATCTTCTACTCTGGGAGTAAGGGAACTTAAAACTAAATTACAATTAACCAATGATTGCAACTTTTGCAAAAAATTGATTACTTCGTAGCGTGGATTTTGATCCCATTGTTTATAATCACTGCTATGCACATCATCAATAACTATTGTGTTTAATTTACTAAAAGAAAAAAACACAGCACTGCGCGTACCAATAATAATTTTCTTTTCATTTTTGTAAACTTGTTGCCAAGCTGAAAGATGTCTAGCTTTTGAAGTATTCAAATCAGCAGTAATTATTTGAGTTTGCTGGCGTAAATCTTTACTTAAATATTTATAAAACTCTTTTAGCTTTTGCACTTGAGGAAATAAAATTAATATCTGCTCGTCTAACTTAAAAATATTTTTACAAAGTTCTAAATATAATTGATTCTTTAATTTATTTTCAAATGGGAATAAAAGATACTTGGCATTTTTCTTCTGCAGAATTTGCTGTGAAATATCTTTTACTTTGTCAGTAATTTTCAGTTCAGCAAATTCTGCAGGTTCTAACTTTTCTGCAATGGTAACTTTTCGCTTTAGCACGGCCGGTAAAAAAAGATCCAAAGTTGAACCTTTGGAATAATAATAATTTTCACTAAACCAATTTACCATTGGTAATAAATATGGCCCAAGCGAACCTAAGTCTTTATCTACACCGAGTAATTCTTTTACATGCGGAAAATCAGACTTATCTTTTAACGCATAAACAAGCCCCTTTAAAGTACTTTTCTTGAAAGGAATATCCACCAATTGACCAGGTAAAATCTTAATATTTTTAGGAATTATATAATCAAAATAATCCATACCACGAGGCAGTTTTTTTTGAGGAATTATTTGTGCAATCTTATTTATCATTTAGAGAAAAACGCCGATCAAAGATCGGCTTTATGTTTAATTCATTGTTTCTGAATCATGCTCAAGCAGAATAGCATCAGTGAAACTTTCACTTCTTTTGCAAGCAGTAATCCCTTGCTCCACGGTAGTTAATTGTTTTTTTAAAACTTGCACTTTGGCAATTAGCTGATCCGCTGAATATTCAAATTTTGCTTTTAATTGACGATCTATCTTTTTAATTTCACCACCTATTTTACAATATCCAGATTGAAGTACAATATTAATTACATCAATTGCTTTTATGCTTTTTTCAATTTCTGCCGAAATTGAATCAACTGCCGAATTTAGATTTTCTAATTCTTCAGCAAAGGCAGAATATTCCATGATTGGCGTATTTGTTTTTTTTGCTAATTCTGCTGGGGATAAATTTTCAAGCATAATGTTTATTTAATAACTATTTAAATTTTATTTGTCCAACTAAATACCCAACACCAAAAGGGGATTCATAACTTAAAACTTCAAAATCATAGCTCATGTTTTTTATTACACCAAGCAAAATCAGAATCGACCGAAGTCCACACTCACCAGCTTCTTCAATAAATTTTGGTTCTAAATTAAGAATACCAGAAACACATTCATGGCCACCTTTTTTCAATAGTTGAATCAACTTCTTGTCAAACTCTTTGGCTCTTGGTGAAAAACCAGCTGGAGCTTTCATTGTTAATTTATGAGATAAATCGCCAGAAGCAATAATGGCATAACGTTTTTCAGAATTAAAAACTGCTTCTTTTAACAAAACTCCAAAATCAAGATGCTTTTGAAAGTTCAAATAGCTAAAAGTTATTGGCAAAATTCTACGATCTGAATTTTGGCGAGTCAAATAAAACAAAGGTATGCTTGCACCATGATCTAACTTCTGATTGGAAATTAATTGCAAAGGCAAACTTGATTCACATCCACCTTTTAAGGTATTCACAAATCCTAAATCTGATCTATATTCTTTTTTAGTTGAAAAATCCCCAAAATCTTCGTATGTTGCAATGTATTTTTCATTAATATTAACGGTAAACGCATCAAAATTTATATCGCCATGTGGAGAAATTACTATTATCGTATCAGGCTTTGCCTCGTTTAATTCTTTTTCTAAAATATCAAAAGCATGAACTGTTTTTTGCAGTTTTTCTAAATTATCTTTACCAATTCTAGGAATTAAAATTGGTGGATGGGGAACTATGGCGCTGAATACTAACATATTATTGATAAAAATTAGAAGTAAAACGTTATCTTCTTTTATTTTTCTTAAATTTTGTTTCAGGATATCTAATAACTGCTGAAAAGGTATTTTGAGTTTCGTTCAACTCCTCCAGTCGAGCAAAAAGATCCACCACAATATCTTCAGTTATCTCCTCTTTAAGTCGGATAACCAAAGCATGATCAATCCCAAGTTCATGATATAGTTCTTCCATTGCTTGGAACTTTTTTTGTTTATTCTTTACTACAGCATGCTTTCCAGTAGTAACATCAACTGCGTAATTTTTTCCTTTGTATCTAAAAAGAAGATCAATGCCAAGCATCCGATCCAACAAAACCGCTTTTGATAAATCATCAAAAGTAAGTCCCTCTCCTTGCAATTTTTGAGTAACAAGTTCATATCGTTGAGGGTTTTTTACTTTACAATTATCCAAGATTTCTTGTTTACCTTGTTCCAAAGAAAAAATTTCTGCGCCTAATTCTTTAGCTAATTCAAACAACTGTTGAATTCTTTGTTCAGCAAGTTCTGATACTTCACTGAGAAAATTAGGGGTTATTTCTTTATAGTTTTTGGGCGATTCTAACATAATTTTTACTTTTATAGTTTATTGCTACTGTTTGAACTCAAGGTCAATAATTGCTCCTAATTCTAAATTAAACAAGGTTTTTTCTTGAACTAAGTGAATATTTTCCCATTTATACCCAAGTCGTTCATAAACATCACCAGAAATTACTGGTCTTTTCTGTCCATTAGAAATAACGTACACGGCTGAACCTTCGTTTGATTTAACAATTAAACCATCTTTTAGTTTAACAGCTTCCTGCGTTGGATATAATTCTAATTCTTCTGGAGAAACTTGGGTTAAGTGAAATTGAGGATAATTCAAAACTAAAACATCTTTTGTTAAAATTGGATGTTTCAAACCATCTTGGACAAAATAAACTCCGCCCGTTGTTTTATCTTGCAATAACGCACCCATTGGATATGCACTTTGCAAAGTTATTTCTTCACCTAGATCATATTTAGAAAAATCTTCCAAACTTAAATCTTCAAATTCTTCAGGATTATAGCCCAAGAACCTTAGAACTTCAGCATCTGCAAATTTTCTTAATTCATTATCAACTAGCAAATAAACATTACCCATTGGAGTTTGCAGTAAAGAAAAATTTGCGAATTTTATCGGATATCCAACTTCATATTTATCAATTTCATTTTTACCAACAACTATGATATTTTTTAAATCATATCTGGAAACCAAAGCACTTTTACTGATAAAAGGTCTTCGTTTACCATTTTCAATTAGCCATACACCGATTTCCTTTTCTGCTTGCAACAAACTACCATCTGGATACTTTTGAGTGAACCAACTATTCCAAATCTGCCAAAACACATAATTGCCGTGTATGTGTGGAGTATAATTATACAAATTCGCAGTTGCTTGATTATTGATATAAACATCATGTCCATCAATTGAATAAGTATTTCCAGGTTTCTTAAGCCAACCTTCGGTAGTCTCAATATACCAACGATTACGTGAAGCCATCATATTAACTTGTGAAGCAAAACCTTTAAAAATTAGCAAGCCAGAATCATTAATATCACAAGCATCACAAACTCCATAACCCATAGCCCAGTCATATTGTTTTTGAGTAGGGGAATCATCCTCAACAAGACTTTGTTCTTTTTGCAACATGACTAATAAAAACTTGGGATTAATTTTATTCTTTTGACTTGCTTGCCAAATAATTTCTGCAGCACTTTTTTTCTGCCCATCAAGATCTATTGACCAATAACTATCCAAAGTTCCGTTTCGGCGAGTTAAAAATTCTTGGATCTCAGACAAGGTCATTGAACTTTCATTTGTTAAATCAGAATCTGAAATAATGTAACCATTATTAAAGTTAGCCGCTTGAGTCGGATAAATTGGCATTAACAAAGCCAAAAATAAACTTACAATTATGGTAATTTTAAGTATTTTCATATAAAAAGATTATACTAAATTTAAGCTATTATCGCAAGGATTAAAAAAGAGCTCAACGAGCTCTTTTCCAGTATTAAGATTTGAATGTTACCTTATCTTTTTCCAGATCAACACGAACTCTTTTGATTATTCTGCCTTCAATTATTTGCAACGCTAATTCGTCAAGTATTTTAGTTTGAATCAAACGTTTTAATGGTCTTGCTCCGAATTGAGGATCATAACCTTGCTCACCAAGCATATCCTTAACCTTTTTACTAAATTTAATTTCAATATCTTTTTCTGCCAATCTTTTTATTACTTGCTCTAGCTGTAATTCTACAATTTGTCTAATATCTTGTTTATCTAAGGCATTAAAAATTATTATTTCATCAATTCTGTTCAAAAACTCTGGGCGGAAATGATCCTTTAACTTGGCTAAAATTTTTCCATCTGTACTTTCTTTCATACTTTCTTCTTTATTTCCAAAACCAAGATCCGATTTATTTAAAGAATCAAGAATTGTATCTGAGCCAATATTTGAAGTCATGATAATAATAGTATTCTTGAAATTTACTTTTCGCCCCTTGGAATCAGTTAAATGTCCGTCATCAAGTAATTGTAATAAACTATTAAAAACTTCAGGGTGAGCTTTTTCAATTTCATCAAATAGAACAACTGAGTATGGACGACGTCGGACTTTTTCTGTTAACTGTCCGCCTTCATCATAACCAACATAACCAGGAGGGGAACCAATTAATTTGGAAACTGTGTGTTTCTCCATAAATTCCGACATATCAACTCGAACAATAGCCTCTTCACTATTAAACATAAATTCAGCCAAAGCTTTAGCTAATTCAGTTTTACCAACTCCAGTTGGGCCGAGGAATAAGAACGAACCAATTGGCCGATTTTCTTCAGACAAGCCAGCTCTTGACCGACGAAGTGCATTGGAAACAGCTTGAATGGATTTTTTCTGACCAATTACACGATCAGATAATTCTTCTTCAGCGTGAGCTAACTTTTCAATTTCACTTTGCAACATTTTATTTACTGGAATACCAGTCCACTTAGAAACAACAGTAGCAATATCTTCTTCCGTAACTTCTTCTTTTAAAATTTGTCGTCCACCAGGACCAGTTTGAACTCTTTTTAATCGAGTTTGTAAATTTTTAATATTTTTTTCTAAACTTGGTATTTTTCCATAACGAATCTCAGCCACTGAATCATAATTAGCTTTTCTTTCTAATATTTCAGATTCTTGTTTTAATTTATCAATTTCAATCTTAGAATCTTGGATCTGCGAAATTAATTCTTTTTCTTTTTTCCAATGAAGTTCTAATTGGTTGGCCTTTTCCTTAAACTCAGCTAATTCTTTTTCAATTTCTCCTAACTTCTTTTTGACATCATCCGTTTTTTCTCGAGCAATAGCTTGTTTTTCAATTTCTTTTTTTTGAATTTTTCTTTTTAATTTATCAAGTTCAGTCGGCATACTATTAAGTTCAATTCGCAAAGCTGAAGTTGCTTCATCAACAAGATCAATCGCTTTATCAGGTAAAAACCGATCAGTAATATATTTTTGAGAAAGTTTAGCAGCAGCTACAATCGCTTCATCTTTAATTCTTACACCATGATGAACTTCATATTTTTCTTTAATACCACGCAAAATTGCAATTGTGTCATCAAGTGTTGGCTCTAGAACCATAACAGGCTGAAACCTTCTTTCTAAAGCAGCATCCTTTTCAATATATTTTTGATATTCTTTTAAAGTTGTGGCACCGCAACAATGCAATTCACCTCGAGCTAAAGCTGGTTTCAACATATTTGATGCATCAAGAGAACCTTCAATTGATCCAGCTCCAACAATTGTATGCAATTCATCTATAAAAATAATATAGCGTTCTTTATCTTTTTTTATTGCTTGTAAAATCGCTTTCATTCGTTCTTCGAATTCACCTCGGAATTTTGAGCCAGCCACAATAGAACCAACGTCCAAACTTAGAACTTCTTTATTTTTTAAATTTTCCGGCACATCACCAGCCACAATTCGTTGAGCTAAACCTTCTGCAATTGCAGTTTTTCCGACTCCAGGTTCACCAATCAAAACTGGATTATTTTTTGTTCTACGAGATATAACTTGTAAAACTCTTCGAATCTCATCATCACGACCAATGATTGGATCTAACTTTTCTTGACGAGCTTCTTCAGTTAAATTAACTGTGAACTTGTCCAAAACATCGCGTTTGTTTTCAGGATCAGGTGAATCAATTCGATCATTGCCTCGGACTTCAACTAATATTTTTTTGACTATATCATAAGTTACACCAAAAACTTGCAAAATATGCGAAGCTGCAGAATCTACTTTTAAAAGAGAAAGCAATAAATGTTCAGTACTAACAAATTCATCGCCCATGTTTTTTGCTTCTTTTTCTGAATTAACCAAAACAAAATTCATCGGGCCAGTAACTGCAACTTGGGCACCTTGTTGGTTAACCGCACCTTTGGGTATTCTAGACATGGCTGAATAAACTTGACTAATAACATGTTCAACTGGCACTTCGATTTTTTTCAAAACTGTCAAAACAATGCTTTCATCTTGTTCTAGCAAAGCTAATAACAAATGGATTGAATCAATTTGCGAATTTTTATTTTCATAAGCTAAAGCTTGAGCATTTTGCAAAACTTGTTGTGAATTGGTAGTAAATTTTCTAATATCCATATAAAGTTTAAAGTAAAAATTAAGAATTTATAGATCTAATTTCAGAATTGGCACTCTAAGCACGAGAGTGCTAAAGTTATTATATAATAGATTTAAGTTATGTCAAATAATTAGACTTTCATTTTAGCACATTTTTTGCTATACTTAAATAAACCAAATTCTATGAGAGTCTTTATTGCTATAAATTTACCAAAAGAAACCAAATCTTATTTAGAAGATCTAATTTTAGAATTAGAAAAAAACAACCAACAACACAAAATCAAATGGGTTGAAACTAAAAATTTACATTTAACATTAAACTTCATCGAAGAAATACAAAATTCTGATTTACAACTTTTAATTGATGATTTGAAAAAAAATATTACTTTTACAGAATTTACTTTAAGTTTAAATCGGCTAGGTCTATTCCCGAACAATCAAGCTCCACGAGTAATCAAAGTCGATCTTGTTGATTCAGAAAATAAATTAGCTGAAATAAAAAATAATTTAAACCAAATATTAAAAAAACATAATATTGAAACTGACGAACGACCATTTTCGCCACACATTACTTTGGGCCGAATCAAATGGGGGATGGGACTGATTGACTTGATGGCTAACTCCAGCAAAATTGCTTTCCAAATAAAATCAATTGATATAATGAAAAGCGAACTAACTCCACGCGGACCAATTTATTCAAAAATTCATTCAATAACGTCTGCTTAATACTTAACACTTAATACTTTTTCTTTCTATTTACTTTTAACTTTTAACTTTTTTACTTTGAATTCACATATGAAGCCCAACGACTTCAAAAACAAAACAATTATTCTTGGTGTAAAAATTGATGACGAACCAATGGATTTTTTTATTAAACAAATAATTACCAATTTAACAAAATCCACTCAATTAAAATTATACACACCCAACCCAGAAATTTGTCTAAAAGCGGAAAAAGACGAAGATTATCGAGCCATCATAAATAACGCTGACTTAAACACACCAGATGGCTTTGGTTTAAAATTAGGCGCAAAGATTCTTGGCGAAAAACTGGAAAATAGAGTTACTGGCGTAGATTTAACTGCCAATCTTTTAGTTGAGTTAAATACTTTAAGCGAATCTGTTTACATTATTCTAAGAAATGATTCTTTAACAAGCCAAGAAAATTTAAAGGGATTATTTAAAAAAAAGTACAATAACATAAAATTGCACATCGGCATTTTAGAAAAAAATAATTACAACAAGTGTGATGATGTTTTGAATGATATAAACGACCAAAAAGCTAAAATTTTATTCGTTTGTTTGGGTGCTCCAGATCAAGAAATTTGGATAAATCAATATTTACGATTCTTGCCAAACATTAAAACTGCGCTTGGGGTAGGCGGGACATTTGATTTTTTATCAGGAAGTGTAGAACGTGCACCGCAAATCATTCGCGATTTAGGTATGGAATGGTTTTATCGACTTTACCAAGAACCAAAAAGATTAAGTCGTATTAAAAATGCAACTGCAGTTTTTTTACTCACTTGCCACAAATGGAAAAATCGTATTAAAAATGAAATGAGAAATAATGTGGTGGCTGTAATTAAAAATCATGACAATAAATATTTAGTTCAAAAAAATCCTCGTTTTTACGAACATTGGCAATTTCCCCAAGGTGGCGTTGATGAAAACGAAGATTTTGCCAAAGCCGCAGTTAGAGAAGCTTCAGAAGAAACAGGTTTACCTGAAGCCAAACTAAAAATTTTGCGTGAAATTCCGGAGACACATGAATATGTTTGGAAGCCGTACGCTCAACTTTTAAAAGGTTATAAAGGTCAAAAACAAAAAGCTTTTCTAATAGAATTTCATGGTACAAATAATGATTTTGATCTTTCTCAAAGTCACGAAGCTGAAGAAATTAAATGGGTAAATAAGGAAGATTTAATTAAAACTATTCACCACCATCGCCATGAATTTTTACAAAAAATATTGCCTCATCTTTAAATTTTAGAACAATTCATTAAATAAAAAATCACCAGCGTATGCTGGTTTTTTTTCAAGCTATGCTCGTCAATGTGTAAATTTTACAAAAAACATATTTTTTATTAAATTATTTTATTATTACTTTTTATTTGTCGTGAAATACGTAAATAGCGGGGCGGGGTCTGCCCCAAACCAATCTTCATTTCAATCAGATGGTTCAGGGTAAAGGGCATATTGTCACCCTGAGTTTACCGAAGGGTGGTGACAAAAAGTGACACTTAGAAGAATAAAAGTCCTCACTTAATCAACACTTTTCAAAGACTTCGCCTTTAAACTCACACAACACAGTTGCGATTTTTCCCTAATAAAAACGGACACTATTGAAGTGTCCTTATTTTTTCTAGTGATAAACAACGCTCTGCTCTTCTTTCTCCACGTCATAAAGCTCAATTTCATCAGCTAAAAATCCTGTTCGAATTAATAGATTTGATTGTACAGTTATTTCTGCTCCGACTTTGAGTAAAGCAATAACACTATGAACTTTGTAATAACGGAAATAATCAACCGTAATTATATGCAAATCCTTACTATCAACAGGCCAAGGATGTTCTGATTCTGGATCTTCTCTGATTTGAAAACCAGCTAAAATAGAATCAGCCAAACGAACCTTGGTTATGTCTTCGTACGTTGCGTACATGACTAACATCTGTTTGGTGTAACTACCTCCGACAACTTCCAAATTCTCCATTCGTACGCCAGTTAAATCTCTAAGTTGATACAAGGGAATTGGCAATTGACGAACATCATCAATTCTTTGACCTTTTTTGCGCATTGGAAAATAATCAGCTAATTCCTTAACTGTTGGAAGATTGAAACTATCTCGACCTGGTACAACCAAAACTATTTGCTGTTTATTTTGCCAATCATTTAGCACAAAACACAAACTTTGCATAAAGTAATCAATTATCAAATTCCTCCGCAGAAACAACGCCCAAAAAGATTCACTCACTGGCACTACTAGATCATCCTCCTTACTCTTAATCACATTCCCACCTCCTGTTGAAGTTCGGGGGATTGTCAAGGGGCTATATTTATAATTTATCACATTAGAGTTAAAAAAACAATCTGTCAATATTTGTAATTCATAATTCTTACTTCGTACTTCATAATTCGTAATTCATAATTTAATTTGTAAATTCGTAACATTTGTAATTCGTAGATTTGTAACTGATTAGTAATTTGTAATACCCGTAATTCGTAATCATTTAAAAAGAAAAGAGCCACTTGTTAATAACAAATGACTCTCTCGGGATGTTATCCCTTAGATTAGATAGGTAATTTGGTAGGCTCAAAACGTAAAGAATGAACAGTGAGAGAAATTAGTCCAACTTCTTCAGTCGGTCCCATCCGTTGGCACCATGACTTCGTCCCTGGGGACGATGGTACCCTCCGGATCGGTCCCTCTTGGCAACTTCGCCAAAAGACACTTGGACTCGCTGGGCCTCTCGTGCCTTGTGGGCTTCAAAAGGCATGTTGAACAGTTCTTCTACCAAGAGAACCCGATAGAAGTCACTCTTCACCAGACATCCACCCGGATGTCCAGGTCCGAACTTCTTCAGATCCTGTTCCTTCCATTCCTGCAGAATTTCTTCCGCAGACTTGGTGCCATTCAGCTTGGCCGAGACACCCTCTGCGGATGCTCGATTGCGAGTCTCCAACTGCTCAGCGAGTACCTCCATAAAGGCAGGTACGTCACCAGACAGGAGGAAACACCCGAACCAGCCGGCTCGACCGAAACAGCGCAGAATCATGACCATCCCGCGGTAATACGGGAATACCTTGAAACCTTTGGATCTCATGAACTGATCAGTTGCCCGATCAAATCCCTTCCGATCACCAGGCTTCAAATTCGCGGAAGCGATGGCCTCTCGGTACGCCTTGTTGAATTTTGAGTGAATCTCACAGAATGCAATCGACTCACTCACTGGCAGGTCACCCGTGACTGTGACTGGAGCCCAATGCTCCTCGTCAACT
>CAYSUN010000010.1:0-25373 GCA_964434235.1 uncultured Gammaproteobacteria bacterium
GCCTAACTCCAAATGAGGCGTTAGAAAAAGTGCAAAATGTGTGTGCCTAAAACAAAAAAACTGGCGTTGATTTTCAACACCAGTAACTTTTTACTTAATTAACAACCCACTCAATTTTTAGAATTTTAAATCCTTTTTGCAATAACTTTTCAGCCATCGCCTCATTAATCATATTCTGCATCACTGTATTCTGAGTATGATCATGAGGATTATAAAGTTTACTTAAGGCAATTGAGTTTGTATTTTTAAACTCATAAAGCTCATATTCAACCAAAGAAGCCAGTCCCTTTTCAATCTCTTTTGAGGAAGGAACACCCTCAGCCAAATCAACTTGCTTGTCATCCAACCAAAGTTGCAAAGCCTTGGGATAATCCACAATTTGCAAGGACATAATAATTTCAATTTCACGAACTTTTGGATTATCAGTAATTGCACTAACCTGACTTTTTACAACTAAAGGCTCATCTTTTTGAGAAGAATCTCGATAATTAAGACAATACCCTTTGCAAGAAAAAGCTATGTCATTATCAGCATCCAAAACCACTCCAGCTTTTGAAACCCGAGCAATTCTATAACCAACATGTGGTAGGTCAAAAAAACCCACAACAGCCACAAAAAAAAGCATTTCCATAGCCAAAGCTGCCAATAATAAGACAACAATCCGTTCAAGTCCACAAAAGAATAAAATAAGAGCACCCAAAACAGTGGCACCAACTAATAAGACACAAATACCAAGAAATGTCATAAAGCACCTCCATTGCTATTATAATCCTTGGCAAAGAACAATTTAATAATAAACAATATCATAATAATAACTTTTGTCAAGTATAAAAAATATCACTCTATAAAAGTGACATTTAATACTTGAATACATTCGTCTAATTTATTCTATTTCTCATTTTACACGTTTATTATTTTTCCCATGTAGCTAACTTTATTAACTTTACAAACTTTATTAACTTTACAAACTTTATTAACTGTTTATCTCTTCATAACCGAAAGAAACGCCTCCGGCGGAATGTTAACCTTACCCTTACCAAATTCCATCATACGCTTTTTACCTTTTTTCTGTTTAGTTAAAAGTTTTTGACGTCGAGAATAATCTCCACCATAAAGTTTCGCAGTTACATCCTTGCGAAGCGCAGAGATTCTTTCTGCAGCAATGATTTTTCCTCCAAGTGCAGCTTGAAGTTTTACCACAAACTGATGTCTTGGAATAGTATCCCTTAAACTTTTTACAATTTTTTTGCCAGTTTCAAAAGCTGAATCTTTGTAAACAATTGTACCAAAAGCCTCAACGATTTCTTCAGCCACTAAAATATCCATCTTTGTAAGTTCAGCTTTTTTGTAAACATTCATCTCGTAATTCATTGAAGCATAGCCAGAACTAACAGTTTTTAATTTATCATAAAAATCCACAATCAACATAGCTAAAGGTATTTTGTAATGCAAAATAACTCGAGTCTCATCAATAAATTCAGTATTCAAATATTCACCACGACTTTCTTGAACCAGTGTCATTACATTACC
Organism: uncultured Gammaproteobacteria bacterium; assembly: GCA_964434235.1. Classification (GTDB taxonomy): domain Bacteria; phylum Patescibacteriota; class Patescibacteriia; order UBA11705; family JABHMO01; genus JABMRF01. The sequence continues at coordinate 1,531 of CAYSUN010000010.1, forward strand.
CAAATATTCCTTTGGCACAACAATATCAACATTCATAATCGGTTCTTCCATGTGATCAATAAAAGTTGGATCAGGAAATTCATTTGGATTTTTTATTAAATATTCAACATCACTAATTATTTGTTCATTCTTTACAGAGGCTGGGAAACTTTTCGGACTTTTCAAAACTACTTTATAAGCTACACTTGGAACTGTTACAACTAAATTAAGATCAAACTCCCGACGAAGTCTTTCTTGAAAAATTTCTAGGTGAAGCATGCCCAAAAAACCACAACGAAAACCAAGCCCTAAAACTGGGGAACTTTCTGGTTCATAAATCAAAGAAGCATCATTTAATTTTAACTTGCCAATTGCTTCTCTAAGTTCATTATACTCATTACCTTCAGCACAAAAAATTCCTGCATAAACCATTGGTTTTGCTTCTTTATACCCTGGCAAAGCTAATCCATCATTTTTATTTTTCAATAAAGTTATAGTATCGCCAACTCGACATTCTTTAATATCTTTTAGCCCAGTTATAACATAACCGATTTCACCAGTTTGCAAATTATCTCGCTCAACCAAGTTAGGTTTTAGAACTCCACACTCAAGAACTTCTCCCTCAGCTTGCGTTCCAATCATATATAATTTAGCACCATTTTCTACTTGTCCATCCATAACTCTAATGTAAGCAACCACCCCTTTATATTCGTCATAAAAAGAATCAAAAATCAAAGCTCGTAATGGTTTTTGACTATCTCCCTTTGGCGGACCAACCTTTTCAATAACTGAACCCAAAATTTGTTCAACGCCCTCACCTGTTTTTGAACTACATTTCAGGATCTCTTCTTCTCGACAACCAAGAAGATTAATCAACTCTTGTGAGACTCTTTTAACGTCAGCTGCAGGTAAATCAATTTTATTTAAAACTGGAATTATTTCTAAATTTTGCTCAATTGCTAAATACAAATTTGCCAAAGTTTGAGCTTGTACACCTTGAGCTGCATCAACCAAAAGAATTGCGCCCTCCACTGCAGCTAAACTTCGAGAAACTTCATAACTAAAATCCACATGCCCTGGGGTATCAATTAAATTCAAAAGATACCCTTTATATTCCATTTGCGCAGGTTGAAGTTTAATAGTAATACCACGCTCTTGTTCAAGTTCCATGGTATCTAAAATTTGCGCTTTCATTTTTCTTTTATCAATAGTTCCAGTCAATTCTAAAAAACGATCAGCCAATGTTGACTTACCGTGATCAATGTGAGCAATAATACAAAAATTTCTTATTTGGTTTATCATAATTAAAAATTACCACTTATTCATCTCTAAGTTGTAAAATAATAATACCGAAAAATTAACAAAAAATCAAGTAAACAAGGACATAATTGACAAATAAATTTCAACGAAAAAAACCCAGCTATTATTAATAACTGGGATATTTATTTAAAACGAGAGGGATACATTACTTTTGTCCAAAATTCACGGCCGAGTAAATCCAAGCTCTCTATCCAATCTTTCCAGATCAACTTTGAGTTCATCTAGAGTAAAGACCTTGCCTACCTCAATTTCTTTTAATGACTGCTCGTATTCAGCTTTAAATGACTGCTTAAATTCAGGATCACTTAACATATGATCCAAAAAAACATACTTGACAAGTTGAGCCAAACCACAAAACCAAAAAATTGGCTGGCCATCATTAATAACAATAAACTCTTCATAAAGAAACCATTCTCCTCCAGCAAAATTAGCTATTGGGTTTGCAAGACCAAAAAGCAAGTCTTTTTCCTGTAAAAATTCAGCATACAAAACCAGACAAACTTCATCTGACTTGGTAATTCTTTCGTCCGCCAAGTAATCGTTATAATTTAGCAAATAACCAACGCACTTGTCCGCAACAAAAAGTTCCAACACATCACACAATTTCATTGTTTCACAAATTGTTTCATCAAGGTCATTGAGTTGAAGCTGGCGTCGGTTTTCCATTATTCACTCCTTAATAAAGCTTTTCTATCATCATTTCCTTTATCTAGATGGCGAAAATATCTACCAGGCTTGTCAAAACGCACACCTCCACGTGGGAGCTTATACGGATCACCACGAAGTATTTCACTGATATGTTTTTGACAACTGGGATCATTATGCCACTTGTAAATAAGTTTTTCTGCCAAGTAAGCCCTTTCTCGGTAAACAACAAAAAGTGGCTGACCATCATTAACAACAATAAAACGCACATTATCAACTAAATCAACAAGTTTTTGTTCAGATTCATCAAGAGCAAGTTTCAATAACTGTTTATAATTCTTGAAGAATTCAGCTAAATGCACAATCGCGATATCGTCACTTTTTGACAAAAAAGGACTAGCTAAATAAGCATCATAACGAATAACTTCAGCCACAACAACTGGATGCTTCAACTTAACAAAAATCTGTGTTACTTCAAATTGAGCCACTTGAACCAAAAGCTTTTTTCGTAATTGAGTAAATCGAACAGAACCAAACTCGTTAACTTGATTAGCCATGAAAAACCTCCGAATTGGTTATATTTGTAATGAACTAGCTTTACTTATAATAATTTTATTACAAATCACCTATTTTTGCAATAAAAGACAACTCAGCTTGACAAAAATACTCAAATTTGCTATAATTTCGCATTAGAAGTTGAACTTTGACATTTTTCATTAACGGAGGGATTTCATGCGGAAATTTATCTGTATTCTTGTAGCAATGTGCATTACTGCATTCACGACGGCAAGTACCAAGGCAGATTCAGAAACACAAGAAAAAGCCACAAAATTCTGGCAAATGCTTTATGTCTACCACACACAACAGGAAACCATCAAATATTTTGTAAAGAAAATTGGAGAGCAAAAGAAAGAACTACAAAGACTTGAAAAGATGCTCACTACTGATGATTTCAGAGGACTTGAAGAGCAGTCCTGGAGGATAGATGGAATTTCTGTTTCTCTGCCTATCGCCTCAACGTGTAGGGATGAAAGCAAAGAAATACGAAAATTCAGTTGTAATATCAACAGTGAAGGATTTCCAGAAATTACTGAAACTGATTTTTCTTTTGCCCAGCCAGACACTAAAAAGCGTTCTTATCAAATATTTTTTTACACAGAGCTAACTGCAAGTTTTTGTGGCTCAAATAAAGCCTACAAAATAATCGAAAAATCAGGAGACAGCGAATATAGAATCTTTCTTGATATTGATGGCGATTCGTTCAAAGAAAGATTTGATCATGCACTACATCAGGCGGGATTCAGTTTTGACACTTTCATTCTAGCGAATGAAGATACTGTAATTGAATCCTATCGTTTCCCAGCAAATCACCGTTCGTTTGAAACTCCTTACAAAGATGACATAACTCCGGACAAAGTAAATGCCACACTATCACCTATCTTGGATACTGTTTGGGATGAAATTGCCAAGCAAGTTAAAGAAACACAAGATTGGCGGGAACAACTACAAGAAATGTCCAGTGGGCTAAAGCAAGAAATTAGTGCTAAACGCCGAGAAGCTGAACAAGCCAAGAGAACTCAAAGAGATCGGGGGATTTTAGGTCTAACTTATGAACCAATTCCCTCCAAAAGTTTTGAGAATTTTAATTCGCAAAGCGACCACAATAGACGACAAGCATTGCTAGAAGAGTATAAATCCATGAGGTCTATCAAGGACCTAAGACGTTTTTTGTTAAATAATCCAATCACTTACCCCCGAGAAGGAACAACAGAAAAACGAACTGCTCTTATGCAAGAGTACGCCTCGCCACTAACTACTCACGTGCGAGGTTATGGCGTTTGCGATGAACAAGCTATGCACGTAGCGCCGGGTTTGTCTGTACTCGTTAAAAAGAAAGTACTAAAAAGTGCTTTTCTAGTTTCTTACGGATATCAAGATCCCCGGACAAAGAAAAAGAGTTTTCACGCTATAGCAGTTTATCAACTACCCAACAAGTCTGGACATGAAAGATGGCAATACTTTTCTAATGGTATTTTTTCTTCAAAGATTTACTCATCAAGAGAAAAAGCCATTAAAGATTCCGCCATACGAGTTGGCTACAAGCCAACAAAGCTGATTCAAGTTAAAAGCAAAAGAATCCCAACTATCGGCAATTGGGTTTACGACGATCTCGCTTCGTCAAAACTCGGACCATAAAAAACAAGTCCAACCTATCACTAGGTTGGACTTTAATTTTTTAAAAAATATTAACTTAAAAAAATTATAATTCATCTTGAAAACCTTCTTTTTCCACTTCAACCTTTTTGAATAATTTTCGTTTTAAAGCAGAAATAAAATTCAAAAGTTCTTCTGACTTTAATAAATAACCAATAACAACAAAAACTACAAGCCCAACTAAACCAGCAACTAAGCCCTGTAAAAAAACTCCCCAAAATCGTTGCATATCAACAAGTAAACCAAGCCATGTTTTCACACTTTGAATAACAATTCCCATAACCAAAGAAGCAAAAGAAATTTTGGCGAAAGCACGGAATATACCATTTTTATACAGATCTTTTATATAGATAGATGAAAAGACCACTAATAAAATAAAATTAACAATTGAACCAACAGAAAAACCAACAGCTAATCCCAAAACTCCAAATGGTTTAATTAAAAACCAACTTAAAATTACGTTTGTAGCCAAACCAAAGAAAGCTGACCAAAAAGGCAAGACAGTGTTGTGCTGAGCGTAAAAGATTCTAGCTAAAAGTGGGATTAAACTTTGCGCAAACAAACTAAGACAAAAAACACCAAGTGCATCAGCCGTGAGCTCAGTTGCCAGCCAATCGAATTTACCGGCTCCAAGAATAATTCGCACGATTTGAATGCGAAGTATTATAAACAAAATTGAAAATGGAATTATAAAAAATAGAATTTGTTTAAATGTTGATTGAAAGGTTTTATTAAAAACCACATGATCCTTTTTGGCAAACGCTTTGGATAAAGCTGGGAACGCAGCAATTGAAAATGATATACCGAAAAGACCAATCGGAAAAGACTGCAAATTGTTAGCTAAATTAAAAACGGTCAAACTACCAACTGCTAAAGTTGAAGCAAATATCGTTATGATTATTAAATTCATTTGAGAACTTGCTAAACCCAAGATTCTCGGACCCATCATTTTTATTATTTTTAAAAAATCTTTATCTGCAAAAGAAAGAATTTTTTTATACCGAAAACCCAAACTCCAAACTGTTGGAATTTGAATAATTAAATGCAAAACAGCTCCAATAACAACTCCGATAGCTAAACCATAAACTCCAAACTTTTTTGTTAAAAAAACAGCTCCGAAAATTATTCCCAGATTATACATAACTGGAGCCAAAGAAAAAACAAAAAATCGTCTATAAGATTGCAATACTCCGCCCAAAATTCCACTTATGCCCAAAAATATTGGGCTGAGAAACATAATCCGAGTAAGAGCAACTGTTAAATTTAGTTTTTCACCAGAAAAACCTGGCGTGATTAACTTTACCAACCAAGGACTAAAAACTGCCAAGACAGCACACACAACTAATAAAAAAATTGCTAAAATATTTATCAAATTGTTCACTAAATCCCAAGACTGACAATTGCTTTTGTAACAAGAATCATCCTCTTTTTTCATTAAACTTATAAAAACTGGAATAAAACCAGCTGATAATGCCCCAAGTACAATTAAATTATAAACTAAATCTGGCACCCGAAAAGCTGCATAATAAACATCAAGTTCACTACCAGCACCAAAGTGAGAAGCTAAAATACGATCTCTGACCACTCCCAAAATTCTAGACAGCAAACCAGCCGCGGCAATAACTACGGCGGCTGAAGCAATAGAAGTAAATTTAGTTGAAAGTATTTTTTTAATCATTTTTAGAAAACCAACAATTGATATTTTTCTAAATCAATTTAGCAATCATTAATTCCTCGTTGGCTGGTATAATTAAAACTTTTGGTTTATGTGGAAGACCTTTAAGTATTAACTCTCGAATATCACTATTTCTCTCTCCAATACCGGCCGTAAAAACTAAAACATCCACTTTTCCTAAAATAGCAGTATATGCCCCAATATATTTTTTTATACGATAAACAAACATCTGCAAAGCTAATTTCGATAAATATTTTTGTTCTTTAGTAAATTTAGTCATACAGTCATACCCATCAATTTTATAACCGCTGGCAATCATAATATCTCTCATGTCTTGTAACCCTGATACACCGACTAAACCAGATTCAAAATTTAATAATTTATCAATTTTATCAATGCTCATTCCCTGCCGATTAAGATAAAATATTATTGCTGGATCAATATCACCACTACGGCTAGCCATCATCAAACCTTCCAATGGAGTAAAGCCCATTGAAGTATCTACAGATTGACCATTTTTAATCGCACAAACGCTACAACCACTACCAAGATGACAAGATATTATATTTAATTTTGTTTTTTTTAATTTTTTTGCTACTTCAATTGTCACATACTGATGCGATATTCCATGAAAACCATATCGTCGAATTGCTTGTTTCTCGTATAGGCGATAAGGAAGTGGATACAAAGAAGCGTAGGCTGGCAATGAATTATGAAAGGCTGTATCAAAAACCGCATAATTTTTTGTCCATGGCATTAATTGTTTACAAGCCTTTATTCCAGCAATGTTATTCGGATTATGCAATGGTGCTAATTCATTAATTTTTTCTAATTCTACTAAAACCTTTTCAGTAATCAAGGTCGGTTTTATAAATTTTTCAGCTCCATGAACAACGCGATGCCCAACTTTGTAAATCAAATTAAAATTAACACCTTCATCAGTTAAAGTTTGAATTAATAAACTCATCGCGTCTTCGTGATTCTTGACTCGCTTAAAAATCTTATTTTTCTTTTTTCCAATTTGAAAATCAATAAAAGAATTACTCAAACCTATTTTTTCAATCAACCCTTCAACAATAACTTTAAAATGACGATTAAATAACTTAAACTTCAAACTTGAACTACCGGAATTAATAATCAATGTAGTGTTATCCATATTAAACAATTATTTCGCCTTGCATTTTTGAATCAATTCCAGCCGCATTTGCTTCGTCTGTATCTATATGAAAAGAAGCATCAAACTTTTCATTAACTCGAACCTCGACTTCACCAAAAGTCAATGTTCGTGGACCATCTACAAAGACCCGCACAATCTGACCATTATTAAGACAAAACTGACTAGCTTGATCGTTACTAAGATGTATATGTCGCTTAGCCACAATTAAACCTTCAGTAAGTTCAAGTTCCCCTTTTGTCCCGACTAATTTAATAGCGCCAGAACGAATAATTTTTCCTGAAAGACGAAGAGGAGCTGGGCATCCAAGCTTAAAAGCATCTGTCCGAGAAACCTCTACTTGCGTATGAATTCGACAAGGTCCAACAACTCGAACATTATCAATTTCACCTTTTAAACCAACAAGTTTAACCTTTGCTGAACTGGCAAATTCACCCTCCTGCGACAATTTTTTTTCTTTCTCTAATTGATAGCCATCCCCAAAAAGCTTTTCCAAATCCTGTTGAGTAAGATGTGCATGTCTTGCAGACACTTCAATTTTTACTTTTGGCATATAGTTTGTGCTTATTTATAATTTAAAATTTTCAAATTAGTAAAATTTGATATTTTTAGCTAAATTTTCATTCAATTACATCATATCATGAATAGACTAACAATTAAAGTTGATAACTCTAATTTATTGACAAAAACAATACAATTAAATAAGGTAAATATGAACAATGACCTTTACAAAAGAGGAAAAAAATGGAACCAATAGACTGGACAATCGCACCAACAGAAAAACAATTTTTTCTAGAAGTTAAACAAAAAATTACTGATCGAAAATGCCGAGCTGGAATTGGACTAGCTTGGGTGTTATCAGTTAGTGCCCATGAAGGTCAACTCCGAGAAGGTGGCGATCCGTACGTTACTCATTGCCAAGCTGTTGCTTGGTATATATTGACCCAAACAGGGATTAAAGATCAACTACGGTTAACTATTTTACTTATTGTCGCCTTACTTCATGATACGCAAGAAGATACTATTTTTGACCAAAAAAGCTTTTGGGAATTTGCTTTTGGTCACTTTAATGCTGAAATCGCTGAATGTATTCACGCCTTAACTAAATACAAAAAAGGCGACCGATTCAGACGATTACTAGCCTCCAACCATCCAGCAGTTTTTTTCATCAAAGGTGTTGATAGATTACATAATTTAATTACAATTTTTTCCTTTAAATCAACAGCGAAAATCGCTTATAAGGTTCAAGAAACCAAAGACGTCATTCTGCCTTGGCTAAAAGACACTTCTCGACTTGATAATCGCTATCAAACGCTAGACTTGCTAAAAGAACTAAAATTAATTGTTCAAATGATTGAAGCTCAACTAGCTTACATTGAAAAAAGATTAACCGAATTACCTTCTTAATACATAAAAACGGAGCTACCAAGTAGCCCGTTTTTTTATTTTTTACTTTACAAACCTTATAAACTTTTAACTTTTAACTTATAACTTTATTTTAAGAAGTCCATTTTGTGCTCCGACTCGATAAAGCACAAACGAACTGTTTCTAATTCCTAATTTTAACGCCTTTGCAAAATTATCCCATTTTACCAAACCGGCCACTAAACCAGATGAAAAAGCATCGCCCGCCCCAACAGTATCAACAATTTTACTTTTCTGACCAAGACCAGGAACATAATAATAATTTTCAACCTCATCAATGGCGACAACCCCACGAGCACCTTGCGTAATAACTACTTTATTCGGACCAAATTTTTTGATTGTACTAAGTAAAAACTTACTATCGTTCAATTTATTTTTAGGGATTTTTTTCTTTTCAGCTTTAACCAACTGAATAGCTTCATCTTTATTCAAAATTAAAACTTCAATTTCTGGCAAGAACCCAATCATTTTTTCACTTTCTTCCAACTGTAAAGAACCTGGATTCCAAGCAATTTTCACATTACGTTTTGTTTGGCGAACTATTTTATCAAACTGATAAGCCCAATCATGATTTGTTAATGACGAAACATAAAACCATTTCGTTCTAAAATTCTTTAAATTAAAAACTTCTAAATTATCACTGGCACCCTTGTGTGTAAAAATTGTATGTTCCCTATCTTTAACAGCAGTCATAATAATTGAGAAACCAGTTTTTTCTTCACTATCAACCCGCATTAAATATGTATCAATTTTTTGACTTTTTAAATAACTATAAATTTCTTTACCAACTTGATCTTTGCCCACCGTTACCATTGGAGAACTATTAACACCAAAGTTTTTTAAACCAACAGCCACATTCAAAGCTCCCCCACCGTAATTTACAAAAACTTTTTTCACGGGAATTTTCGCCCCATATTCTACAGTCATTAATTTTTCACGAAGCGGATCATTTTTCGGATTTTTTATAATGCCAATTTCATCACTATAAAACATAATATCTTTAAGAGCGCTCCCCACTGTAACTACATCAAAATTTTTCATAAAATATAATTTAAACTGGTGAAGAAAAATTTCAACACCAAAAATTTTTTATTTTTGTTTTCAATACTATTATACAATAAAAAATCATAAACAACAAAAGAAAAAGCACTTTGTTGCGACAAAGTGCTTAAAAACATTTAAGAAATTACTGACTCAAAGCAGTCATGATCATGCCAAGCATTGACCAATCAACAAGATTTGAATCTGGTTTAAGTAAATCTCCTAAACGATGAATTTCTACATAAGTATGTTCTGTATCTTCAGCTACTCCATGAATAATTCCAAATTGCGCTTTGAAAAATTCAATTTCTTGATCATTAATTTCACAAGCAAAAACGTGAGCTTTGTGAGTAAATGCAGTTCCAATAATTTGTCTTTCTCCAACCAAACGCAAACGACTAGCGTCTACGAAAAAACCTGTTTCCTCAGCCAGCTCATGAGTAGCGATGACAAAAGAATCTTCATTTAACTTCCAAGATGACCCACCTGGAAGCTCTCGAATAAAACCATCACTAGTACTGGCTGAAACCCTAAATTCCTTGATCAAAACAATCAGCGTATCGAGTAATTGTTCAGCTTTCTTATAAACAACGATTGTAGCAATATCTGGTCTAGAAATTACGACTTCATTAGTCTTGTTTCTATTTTCGCTATCAATATACATATTCACATGAAGTGCCCAGAAAAAAACAAAATCCTGAGTTGGACCAACTCGAAAAGTCCAAACAACTTTTGCTCCATCCAATCGATTGCCCACTTCTTTTTGCGCTTTATACCAATTTTGAAAAGACTCTGTTTGCCAAATATAAAGTGGCACTTCTCTTTCACCCAAAGTTCGATAAGCGCCTTCCCCTAACCGACCAATAGCCAATTCTAATGTTTCTTTTAGTGAATTAGAAATAGGCACAAACTGTTCCTGCGCATGGTGCACCAGATACCTCATTTTCTGCGCTTCAATCGGATAACCTAAAACAATTTTACCCGACTTATACCACATTCCAAATTCAACATTAGTGATAAACCCAGGCAAAGTACTCATTTCACGCGGAACCCAAAAAACTATTTGATCAGCCATTTGCATATAAGTATTTTCCCATTCAACTTGAAAATCGTAACTATGACTCCAACCGCCTGCCCGAGGCAAAGGAAGAAACACGACACCATCATAACCAATTTCTTCAAGAATTTTTATAGCTTCAATTCTCCAGTTTAAATGCGATGGATGACGAGGAGAAGGCCCTGCCAAAAAAATACTTTTTGTAAATGAGCTCGATGGAATTTCAGGGGAATAAACAAGTTCCATTTTGAACCTCCAATTGTAATATTTTCAATCGCTAACTTGAAGTTTAATATTATACAGAAAAAAAGATTAAGTCAATATACTCTGAGCAAATTTAGCTAAAAAAATTATATCATGATATGTCGCATTTTTAATTAAAATACAGCGATTACTTGACAAAATCCAAGATATATACTATAATGCTAAATCAATTATGCCAAGGAGGGCTTATTGTGAGAAACTACATTTGTGTATTTTTCTTGGTTATTTCTGCTCTTTCTACCTTTCCAAATGTTGCCTCAGGCAAAGAACACAAAAGCTCGGGACAATTGCTCCTGAATGTGACTGAGAACATCCCGCTTGATAAAGAAAACAATTGGCAATTTTTGGCTCAAGGTACATTTCTGTTCGACATTACGTCCAGTACTCAGCAACTTTTTGGCTATTTTGGACCACAATTCAGTTTTGGCAATACAAGCATCTGGCTTCTGGGTGGAGGTTACTTCTTCCCAAATTGTGGCCTCAGTGCACTTGGGTCAATCTGGGTTGAACACAAAATGCTCGAAAATAAACTGAGCGTTTTTCTCGAAAGCGATGCCTACTTTCCTGTCCGCGATAAGGTTGATGAAGAACCAACCATGAAGCAATATTATATTCTAGGCGTTGTTAATTATGCTTTTACTGGTTGGAAACTGGGTATTACCACTGAGCAATTTTTCACGAAAGACGCTTGGTTGGAAAATGCCATCGGCCCAACGCTAACAATCAATAAGGTTACTTTCTGGCTAGCTTATGATCTCACACCGGAAGATAACAAAGCTAATGGAATTCTACTAAGAGTGATTTTCAATCCATAGGATCCATAGGATAAAGACAACAAACGCACGGAACTATTCCGTGCGTTTTAACTTTTTAAATTGATCATTAAATTAAAAATTAATTACTTTCTGAAAAATTTCTTTATGTTCAGGAAATGTTAATTTTTTTTGTATTTGCTCTTCAATCAACCACTCGACTTTACTAATAACTTTTTTCTCAGCTTTAACTTCCCCAAAATAATCAGTTAGATCTGCTAAAAAAACTTGATAAGAACCTTGCTCACCAGCTCGATCTTTTTTTCTTTCATTAAAAACAAAATCATGGTGAAGATCTGTTTCAACTAAATTATACTGCTCAGGAATCAAACCGATTTCTTCTTTTATTTCCCTTTGCGCAGTTTGCATTTCAGTTTCGTCATTTTCACAAGCTCCACCAACAAAAGTCCAATTTCCTGTTTGTTTATTTTCAACAATCAAGAACTTGGCTTCTTCACCAAGAATTTTATAAAAAATTATTATTGCTCCTTTAATCATAAAAATTACGGCAGGAGCGACGCGATTAATCGCGTCGCTCCTGCACAAGTTATACAGACATAATTTCTTTTTCTTTGGCTTCAGCTACATCTTGTAATTTCTTATTCAATTCATGAACTTTTTCATCCACTTCTTTTTGAAAATCATATTTATCATCTTCTGTTATTTCTTTATTTTTTTCAGCTTCCACAATTTCGTCACGAACTTTTTCTCGAATTCCCCGAACAGCGACCTTGGCTGTTTCCAATTTTTCGTTTAAACTTTTTACTAGACTCTTGCGGTTTTCTTCAGTCATCATAGGCACAGTTACTCGCACTAAAGTACTTTCACCTGAAACAGAAACGCCTAAATCTGCATAAGTAATCGCTTTTTCAATTTCCTTTAACAAACTTTTATCCCAAGGTTCAACTGTCATGCAACGAGCATCTGGCACTGCAATACTGGACATTTGATTTAATGGCGTTTTCACACCATAAGCATCAACTAAAACATTTTCAATCATGGCTGGATTAGCCCTACCAGCTCGAACTGAAGTTAATTCCTTTTGAAAATGTTCAATTGAGTTTTGAAAATCAACCTCATACTTAACGATAAATTGATTAGCCATAAATATAAAAATTAATAGTTAAAAATTATTGTTCTATAAACATCGTTCCAATAAATATATTTGCAGTTTCAACAGGGTGAATTAAAAGTTCACTAACGACCCGTGTTGTCGGCACTTCCTTTGGAATCCAATTCACACCACCATCCAAAGTTTTGTAAACCATAGTATTAGTACTGTAATAAATATAATTAGAATTAATTGGATCAATCGCAATTGAATAAATTCTTTCAGAACCTGGCGAAGTTACTAATTTTACTTCTTGCCAAGTATCACCAAAATCTAAACTTTTTAATAAACCATAGCGATTAGCATAAATGATCATTCCAGCAGTTGACCTAGACAAATCAAAATCATAATAAGAAATAGCCCCACTAAAATCTCTCATTGCAATATTCATGTCTGTCCATTCTTCTGTATCAACTTCTTTTCTATACATTCCTCCATCCAAAAGTCCGACATAAATTCTTCGACTGTCACTATAATCTAATTTTATTTTCATCACTCGTTGAGGAAAATTATGAGCCAATTTCCAGCTAGTTCCATAATCCATACTTTGCAAAAAACCACCGTCTGACAAACCAGCATAAACAACATTTGGTTTAAACCAATCAACAGCCAAAGCTGACACAACCTTGTCTACATTGTCAGTAAAATAAATTTGTTTCCAGGTTCTAGTACAATCTTCACTTTTATAGATTTTACTATTTACAGCTGCATAAAGTGTGCATTTGTCTTTTGTATCAATAGCTAAATCGCGAACAACTCCCTCAGGCAATTTTTTAGATCGTTGCCAGCCAGTGCCTCGTTCGTATGAATACAATAAACCATGCCCTCGAGTTCCTGCATAAATAGCTTCACTATCACTTGGATCAAACATCATAAAAGAAATATCAGTTTCCGCAATTGTGCCAGGAATTTCACCAGGAGTCATTAAGGCACTTTGATGTTGCCAAGTTTCAAAACGATCATTAGTCATAAAAACACCACCCAAATTTGCTGGAGCAGTCGTAGTCTTCTTGAATGTAATACAACCAGTTCCACCAAAAACTAAGGCCAACATCACCACTGACAAAAATAAGCTTTTACTAATTTTGTTCATAAATTATTTTTTATTTTTATTATCGCAATTAGCGATTTTATATATTAATAATTAAATTTTCAAAAAGCAACCGAGGATTAATATTTTGTCTTAAAAGTTTTTTTGCTTTTTCTATATCCCTCAAAAAACTTAGCAAGACTGATTGTTTATAATTGGCAAATATCTCTTTGTAATTGTTTTCAAATTTTTGATTTGTAATAAGATTTTCCTGAGAATTAGCAACCAGCAAAAGATCTCTAGCAATAGCGGAAAAATAATTAAGAATTTTAATAACTTCATCAATGTCTTTATTATTTTCTACTAATTCTTCAATATACTTAAACCTGGCAGTTGAATTTTCATTCAATAAATCTAACATGCCCTCAATTATTTGATTATAATCGTCTAATGATGGCAAATTGTTGTAAAACTTCATGGCCACAGTTGGTCGCCCCAAAGCTACACTTGATAAACTTTTGGCTTGTTCACGATTAGCACCTTTATCCAATAAATGATCATAAATTTCTTGACGAGTAACTGGCAGAAACTTAAACATTTGAACTCGCGACAAGATAGTTGGTAAAAGTGAATCCTTGTTTGGACTACCCAAAATAATTACGGTTCGTGGAGCGGGTTCTTCTAATGTTTTCAAAAGTGCATTGCTCGCTTCTTGATTCAATAACTGAGCTTCTGGAATAAGCACTATTTTAAAAGAATTCAAAAACGCGCGCTTGGAAATTTTTTCTAACAAATCTCTGATTTGAGCAACAGAAATTACTGACTTTTTCTTGCCTGTTTTTTCATTAATCTCACGATCAACAATATACAAATCTGGATAAATATTTTTTTGGAATTGTTGACAAGCAGAACATTGACCACAGGGCACAACTGCACCTAAATTCGTTGACTTGACATATGTGCCATATTTTTCACAAACCAATGAATTAGCAAAAGTTTTAGCAGTCAACGTTTTCCCAACTTTTGATGGTCCATAAAAAAGATAAGCATGAGCTATAGTTTGATTAACTATACTTTTCTGCAAAAATTTCTTAATTTTCTCATGTCCAATAATTTGCCAATCAAATTCTAGACTATTGCCTGTACTCATATTTTATCAAATATTTTTTAAAAACACTATTCAAACTTAAATTCTTGAACATAACCTCCTTCTCCCACATAATGAACAACTATTTTCCTATTATCTTTCAAAATTATAGTAAAAAAAACTCTACCATCAATATTTCGGCTTTCTTCATTTTTTTGAACACTTTTAATTTGATCCATTTTAATTCCCTCCTCGAATAATCTAGCTGAAACATGCACAGGCAAATCGTTGCTATCTATATTTTTTTCTCCTTTTTGTTTTAAAAACTCAAACATACTTTTATATAATTTATTACTTAACGCCAATAAAAAATTTCTCTAACCAAGGCTATCAAGATATTTCAAAAACTCATCCCAAACTATTTCCGACAACCTATCTCCTAATCTTTTCCACATTCCCTTATCAATAACCTCAAAAGATAAAATGTATTCCTTTGGCCCAGCCCCATAATCAACAAATTTTTTTAAAATTTTTATCACTTCTTGTCCAATTCTTTCGTTTATTTTGTCAGTTAATTCTTTCACCCCACGACTAAACTCTTTTTGAATATTTTCATCTTGCGAATTTTTCAATTCATCTTCAACATAACTTAAATATGGTTTTTTCCATTTCTCAACGTGTCCATAACAAGATTCGGTTGGAGTTATTGGCAATTTAAAAAATCTTTCCAAAATCGGAATCAGCTCTTGATCAATTTCCGGTGATTCAATGGAACGTTTTAACATCTCTAAATTTCCACTATCTTTTTGGAAAAATCTTTCCATTTTTATAAATTCTTTCATTTTATTTTTTGTTTACTTTTTGAGCAAATATTTCCATTCCTTTATTACCCTGCCAATAACCGAACTCCAAAATTGAGAAATTATTTCCAAGAATTAACTCCTTAAAAGACTTGACTGTTAATCTTTTTTTTATAATATTCCCTTTCTCCACATCCTGAATTTCATAATTCCTCTTTTTATCACTAACAACTGAAGTAAGATACAAAATTCCATCTACTTTTAACAAATTTCTTAGCTTTTTCACAAACTTTACTTGATCCTTAATTGAAATATGATGAAAAACTCGACAACACCAAATTCCGCCATATTTTTTTATTTTTGAATCTAAATCCAAAACATCTACAACTTCAAATTTTGCCTTTGAACTAAAATTTTTGGCTAACTTTATCATTTCTTTTGAAATATCTATTCCAAAAACTGAACAACCGTTTTCCGTTAAAAACTGCGAATCCTGCCCACCACCACAACCAACATCCAAAACTGAAGAATTTTTCGGTAATAATTTTAAAAATTTTTTTAAGGCTGGAAGCGAAAGCTGTTCATTATAACCATGTTCCTGTGTATATTCAGACGCTATTTGGTCATAAAATTTAGCAGTCTTATCTTGCATACTTTTTCTTAAATAAATTAATTTTGGGAAACTTCAATTAACTCTTTCAAAGTTTCCTCAGCTGACTTTTGCCAAGAAAAATTTTGACAATGGATCAAGCCTTTTTGTTGTAATGATTCTGCCACTTCAGGATTTAATAAAACTTGTTTCATTCGAAAAACAATATCATCAATTTTATTTGGATCAAATAAAAGAGCTGCTTCGCCAGCGGCCTCAGGCAGACTTGTTGTATTCGAACAAATAACTGGACAACCGCAAGACATAGCCTCCAAAACAGGAATTCCAAACCCTTCAAACAAAGACGGAAACACAAATAAATCTGCTCCGTTTAACCAAATAGGCAAATCATCATCATCAACCCAACCTGGCAAAACAACATCATCAGCTAAATTGTATTTTTTAATATTTTCTTCAACTTCCTCAAAACCAAAACCTGGTTTGCCAATTAACACTAATTTATGCTGATCCTCAGGCTGATCTTTTTTGAATTTACTAAAAGCTTCAACTAATCCAGCTGTATTTTTCTTTTCTTCCAAACGTCCAATGTATAAAATATATTTACTTGTTAACTTTGGTTCAAAGTTTTGAAGTAATTTATAAGTTACATTATCATAACCATTATAAACAACCTTGATTTTTTTTGGATCTATTTTATAAAAATTAGCAATATCTTCTTTGGAAAATTTAGACACAGTAATAATTTTATCAGCAAATTTCTTTATAAATCTGATACTAATCTTGTGATAAAGTTTATCGGCCCAAGAATAAAGTTCTGGAAAATGTTCAAACCCAATATCGTGCACAGTTACTATTACTTTTTTAGGATTAAACAATGGTATTGTATGCGCTGGCACAAAAAGCAAATCTGGTTTTTTACCAAAAAGCATTTCTAAACTCAATCGGCCAAGAGTCCAAAATTTTGGTAATGGCTTGCCCAGCACCCGAATTCGACTTATCCAAGAAAAAAGAGTGGTGCTGGGCCACTTTAAAACTTTTTCTTCAAAATTAGACGGACATTTTGCTAAATCTCCAGTCAATGGTTTATCTGTGTATAAAAAATAGCGGTTGTCCTTATCAATTTTTTTTAGTTGTTCAATTATATGATAAGAATACCACTCTACTCCAGTTTTTTTAGTTTTATTTGCGCGCGAAGCGTCTATTCCTATAATCATAAATACTATCCCGCCCACCCACCCCAACGATGTCCTGGCGGACGGCCGCCTAACGGCAGATTTAAAATTAACTATCTTCTTTTAACTTTATAAACTTTTAACTTTTTATTACTTTTTACTTAATACTTTTATTACTGTTAACTTTTACCCCAAACTATAACGCTATAAGACGTTAAGTTCAGGGCAAGCCTTTTAACTATTTCGTCGCTAAGATAGAACGTTTATACAAATCTAAATTATCTAACGCAATACCTGTACCTTTGGCTACGCAAAGAAGTGAATCATCAGCTACGTAAACGGGCACACCAACTGCTCTAGAAATTAGATGATCAATATTACGAAGAAGACTTGAACCACCAGACATTATAATTCCCTTATCAATTACATCAGCTGAAAGTTCTGGTGGAGTTTGTTGTAAAACTTCTTTAACAGCATCAATTATTCCTTGTAAATCTTTTTGCAAAGCTTCAGTTACATCATTAGAACTAATAGTGATAGTTTTTGGTAAACCTGAAACCATGTCTCGACCACGAATATCCAAAACAGATGGTCCTTCACTATACATAGCTGAACCAATTTCAATTTTAATATCTTCAGAAGTTCTCTCTCCAATGGCTAAATTATATTTTCGACGAATAAATTCTGAGATCGAAGCATCAAAACGGTTTCCACCAATTCGGACGGAAGAGGCAGCCACAATTCCTCCAAGAGAAATCACCGCAATTTCAGACGTTCCCCCACCAATATCAATAATCATATGACCAGACGCACTTCCAATCGGAATATTAGCTCCAATCGCAGCTGCGATTGGTTCTTTGATGATATAAGCTGCTCGAGCACCAGCTGCAATAGTGGCATCAATAACAGCCCTTCTTTCCGTGGAAGTAATACCGGCCGGCACAGCAACCATAACTTCTGGCCTGAATAATTTAATTCCACCAACTGCTTTATTAATAAAATAGCGAAGCATAGCTTCTGTAGTTTTATAATCAGCAATTACACCGTCTTTTAGTGGCCGACTAGCAATAATAGTATCTGGTGTTCGACCAATCATTTCTTTGGCTTCATCACCAACTGCTAAAATTTTCTTATCAGTCATTGAAATAGCAACAACAGAGGGCTCGTTAATCACGATCCCCCTCTTTGGCAAATGCACTAATGTGTAAGTTGTTCCAAGATCGATCCCAATCTTTCGAATAAACATATCTATCTTAATCTTTAATTTCTATTCCCAAACAATGTAAAATTTAATTTATTTTCAATTAAAAATGTTTAGGCTTGAAAATCAAAGTTTACAATTTAAATTTTCCCCTCTTCTTTATCTTGTTTATATTCTAATAATCTATCTGCTTTAATTTTTGATTCTTGTTCTAGAAAAAACTTATTAACGCCAGGAATCATCTTTAGCCAATCAACAATTAACTTTACTATTTTTCCAACTTTAATTTTGGCTGATTTCATTAAACGTTCAACTGCTCGGGCAGTTTCCTCACCTTTTTGCTTGAATTCAGATTTTCTAATTTCAGACAAGCTTTGATATAAATCATCTAAGCCAACAGAAAGAATTTTTTCTATTTGTTGTAAATCTTCACTTTTGACAGCCACTGGAGAAGGACTATCTTTGGCTTGACTAACAGATTGAACTGCCGGCGCTACTGCAGGCGCTTTTTCTTTTTGCGGTTCAATTATCTCAACTATTTTTTCTGGACTTTTAGTTGCTTCAACTGAAGCAAGATTTCCTGATTCTTTAACCTGAGGCAATTCATTACTAGACAATGCATTTTCTGGAGTTGGCGTTGTTGTTTGCGTAGCCATATTAAATATAAGATAAATAAGATATATAAAATAATAAAACCCACCTATTTCTTATATCTCAATTAACTGATCTTATGTTGTTATTTTCCTTTATTTTATAAAAAAAATCAACTTTTATATACACAAAGTATTATACAATAAATCAACAAAACAATAAAGCCAAAAAATCAAGATATCCCATGTTTTAGGCTCAATATTTCATAGCTCATCGAAGCCATTGACAAAACGTATAAAATATGATACAATGCTACGAACTTACAATCGGGGGATATAATGGAGCCTATGAGCGAACTGGGTTGTTTGACAATTTCTTTTCTTTTCACCCTTGCTTGCTTGATCTTTCTCTACCACATTGGCGCAGGACTTCTCCTGCCCAAGAAGTGGAAGAAAAAGATTGACACTTGGCTCTGGAGCGTTATTTCAAACGCAACAAAGTCCACGCTTCAGGCATTCGCCCGTCTCCTTGTTTGGCTCGGCAGAATGATCATCAGCTTTCTTGCCTGGCTTTACGGAAAGGCGAGATCAGCTTTCAGTTGACAACTTTCCCGATCCGAGCATCTTCGGAACGGCTGGCTCCAAAATTATACACATGTATTCTTTTGGAGCTTTTTTTTAGATTTCTCGTAAAGCATTTTTCACATCATCTAAAGTTTTTACTTGAACTAATTTTTGTCTTTGTTTTGAGGCCCCAGAAAAACCTTTGACATACCAACATAAATGTTTACGAAGTTCAATTATGCCATGCTCGCCTTTGGTTTTAAAGTTGTATTTAGCATGACTTAAGGCAATTTTTTTTATTTGTTTTAAATCTGGATGTGAATATTCTCCATTTTTTAGATAATCTTTAATTTGCTGAAACAACCATGGTCGGCCATAAATCCCTCTAGCCAAACTAATTCCATCAACACCAGTTTTTGTAATCATAATTTTTGCATCTTCTGGTTCATTGATTCCACCATTGCCAATAACTATACCTTTGAATTTTTCTTTGGCTAACTTCATCATCTCGTAATCAACTTCACCAGTAAAAGCTTTTTCATAAGTTCGACCATGCAACATTAAAGTTGTAACAGGCAAATCTTTTATTTTATCAATAAAATCTAAGACTGTAATTTTGCCAGAACCATTTTTTTTATTTATTGAAACTCTAGTTTTAACTGATACTGGTAATTTCGTTGCTTCGCAAACAGCGTGAACAAGTTCATGACAATTATTCAAATCTCGCAAAAGTGTAACTCCACCTTCGTGAGCAACTACTTTTTTGGCTGGACAACCAAAATTTATATCTATTCCACTAAATCCAAACTCTTCAACTTGAGCCACTGCTTTTTTTATTAATTCAGGCCTTTTCCCAAACAACTGCAAAACTACTGGCTTTTCTTTTGAATTATGTTCCAACATGGCTTGAGTTTTTTTTGAATCATAATATAGAGCATCAATTGAAGTCATTTCACTATAAACCACGTCTGCACCATTTTCCCGACAAAGCAAACGAAAGGCTGAATCTGTAAGGCCAGCCATAGGTGCTAAAACCATGCTTGGAGTTTTAATTTTTAACCAAAAATTTTTCATAATTTTATCTTGTAAATATTGACAAGTTGTTTAGATAGTGATACAATCACAGCAATCTTCTATTGGAAGCTAAGGCGAAAGCCAAGGAGGTGCCAAATGAGTGTGCAAAATGCTCTTGGGCGTCATGTCTTGGTCGAGATGTACGACTGCAACGTGACCAAACTGAACGACTTTGAATTAATCGCCCGAATGATGAAGGATGCGGCTGTGCACGCTGGTGCAACAATCGTTGGGGATGTTTTTCACAAATTTTCTCCACATGGAGTTTCCGGAGCTGTTGTGATTGCTGAATCTCATCTATCCATTCACACATGGCCAGAACACAATTTTGCGGCCCTTGATCTTTTCACTTGTGGTGAAAGCGTTGACCCGTGGAAAGCCTTCAACTACATCCAGGAAATTCTGGAAGCCAAAAATGTACAAACACAAGAGATTATGCGTGGTCTATTTGACCATCAAGTCGAACACAAGCCAGGATTTGGCTGACTGACGAAAGATTTACCCCATCTCAAACAAAAACGAGCTGCTTAATAAAGCAGCTCATTTTCTTATATTTTTTTCTTGACAATCGAAGTATCAGCTGCGTCTTCTACTGTCCACCCAAGTTCATCAATTTTTTTTCTCAGTTCATCAGCCTTATCCCATTTTTTCTCTACTCGAGCTTTTAATCTATTATCAACAAGGATCTGAATATCTTCAGGCACAATTTGATTTTCTTGTTTTAATTCTAAAAATCCCAACCCTAAAACTTCATCAAATTTAATTAAAGTTGCTCTTTTATCAGCGTCTGTTAAATTTGATTTAAATACTTCCCAAACAATAGCCAAAGCTTTTGGCATCAACAAATCATCATTTACTTGTTCAGTAAATTTTTCTAAAAATTGATTATCAATTTGACCATTTTGTTTCCCCAACTCTAAAAACTTTTTAACTAATTTATCCCAAGAATTTTTTGCATTGGATAAAGTTTCCCAACTAAAATTTAACTTGCTTCTATAATGAGCACTTAAACAAAAAAATCTATAGACAACTGGAGCAAAACCTTTATTTTCTAAAGATTTTAAAGTTAAAAAATTACCACCAGATTTAGCCATCTTGCCTTCGTTAATCAATAAAAATTCTCCATGAACCCAAAATCTCACAAATTGTTTACCTGTAGCTGATTCGCTTTGAGCAATTTCATTTGGATGATGCACTGTCAGATGATCAATTCCGCCAGCATGAATATCAATAGTTTCACCAAGATATTTCATACTCATTGCACTACATTCAATATGCCAACCTGGAAAACCAACACCCCAAGGCGATTCCCACTCCATTTGACGTTGAACGCCTTTAGGCGAAAATTTCCAAACTGCGAAGTCTGATGAATTCTTTTTTTCTTGATTAACTTCCACTCGTGCCCCTTCTTCTTGTCCGGCTAAATTTAGTCGAGCAAGTTTTCCATAATCTTGGACTTTGCTGGTATCAAAATACATCCCATCAGAAGTTTTATATAAATAACCTTTTTCATCAAGAATTTTTATCAAATTTATTTGCTCAACAATATTATCAGTTGCCTTGGCCCAGACTGTGGGTTCTAAAATATTTAATTTTTTTAAATCATCCTTAAATTCTTGAGTAAAAAACTGGGCAATATCCCAAGCACTTTTTGATTTCAAACGAGCACTTTTTTCAATTTTGTCCTCCCCTGTATCATTATCACTAGTCAAATGTCCAACATCAGTAATATTTATAACATGCTTAACATTATAACCATCAAACATTAATGTTCTTTTCAAAATATCTTCAAAAATATAAGTTCTTAAATTACCAATATGCGCATAATCATAAACAGTTGGCCCACAAGTATAATAAGTTACCGCTTCTGTATTAAGGGGTTTAAATTCTTCAATTTTTCTAGAAAGAGTATTGTATAATTTAAACATAATTTTTCTTTTATTAGAATATCTTACCGCAACTTCCTACTTTTCGCAAGTTGCCCCAGCATACCAACCAAGATCAACAATTACCTTAATTTCGCCACTTTTTTCATTTAATCTTTGCAAAGACTTTCCAACCACAGTACAAGGTTCAATCGCTTTCATCCCAAAGCCAGCCTGACTTGATGCAGTAATCCAATCTCCAGGTCGAATTGATCCATTTTCATCATTAACTTTAACGGTCACAAACCCAGCTAAAGCAACTGGTTGTCCATTTATTTTCTGAGCATTATTTAATGTCATTGATGGATCAGCAGAAACAATACCAACAACTGTCCTATTTTCTTTAGTCGCTTTAATAAGATTTAAATTATCATCAGTTGCGACAATATCACCTGGCAAAACTAACTGAGCAGTTGTCAAAGCTTCAGCCAAATCCCCACAGCCGTTACAACCACTACCAACAGTAAGTTGCCCCTCGATTGTAACTGCCCCATGAAATAATCCAGCTAAATAATCTCCTGAAGATTCAATTCCAATATCCTCTTTAGCTAAATAAACCTCACTATTATTTTTACTTGAATCAGCATTAACTTTTTTAAATGTATGTAATCCTATTTTTTCATTAGTATGAACATCTTTATAATTAAGATTAGTTTCACTCCAAACGCCACCACCCGAGGCAGTTAATTTAGACACTAAAGCTGTCCCATACGATGAAATAACTACTCCACGAGAATTACCCATCACCCACTGTCCATCCGTATCACTATAAATCATTGACCCGATATGACGAGCAACCAAATATTCAGCAATATCACTTGAGTTTATTCTCAAACCAACTCCACCACCAGTCATAGTTGCTTCAAATGCAACATTTGAAGAACCTTGCATTTCTGTAAAAAATCCTTTTCTTTTGACTGCTATTTTTGACTGAATATTAGTGGTTGCGTCAATATAAGTTCCCAGAAATGCCCCTGAAGTACCATTTGCAACTGTTAAACCATAGCTATTACTTACCACGGCCCCCTCAAAGACAACGGACCCTGTTTTTCTTGTGCAGTACTACTGGCCTT
>CAYSUN010000011.1:0-24434 GCA_964434235.1 uncultured Gammaproteobacteria bacterium
GATCATCTTCTGGAATTCCAGCTTCAACTTTTCCGACTAGATCGGCTCCGACGTCAGCAGCTTTTGTGAAAATACCACCGCCAAGTCTAGCAAAGATTGAAATTAAACTTCCACCAAAACCAAGTCCAATAAGAGCGTGAACATCTTGAGTTAAAGCATAATAACCAGCGACACCAAGTAGACCAAGTCCAACCACAAGTAAACCTGTTACAGTTCCACCCTGGACAGCAACTTTCATAGCAGAACCAATGCCATCTTTAGCCGCTTCAGCAGTTCGGACATTCGCTCGAACAGAAATGTTCATACCAATATAACCAGCTAAGCCTGAAAATATAGCGCCGACTAAAAAGCCAACTGCAGTTTTCCAGCCAAGAAGAAGTAAAAGAAAAATAAAAACAACTGCCCCAATTATCGCAATTGTTTTGTATTGTCGATTCAAATATGCTTTAGCACCTTGTTGAATCGCTTCAGCAATTTCTTGCATTTTGTTATTGCCAGTGCCTTTTTTTAAAATTACTCGGATAAGAGCAATCCCGTATAGAATTGCAATTACAGCTGTAACTAAGGCAAAGATGATTGGTAAATTCATATTTGTTTAGATAGTTACTGTTTTCTAGTTACTAGAACACTAGTTAACCAGTCAACTAGTTAACTAAAGTTAATTTTTTAATTTAGCCATTTTTTCTTTTTCTCTTTTTTCTACCTTTTTCCTTTTTTCTTCTCTTTTCAAAACAACATCACTTTTACTTTTAATAACTTGTTTACCCTTATAATAACCACAATTTGGACAAACCTTATGAGATTTGATTGGTGATTGACATTTTGGACAAGTTGCAGGTTTTGCGATTTTAAGAGCATCGTGTGATCTTCCCATCATTGTTTTTGAATGGGTTTTTTTGTGTTTAGGTACTGACATATTTTTTGTAGTTTATAACTTCTATATTCTCAATTTTAAGCAATTATTTGTTAATGAAAAATTATATATAGATTAAATTCATCAGCAAATGTAGTTTTCATTTTAAATGAAAACTAACTTGATCGTTTAAAATTTTGATATTAGAACTTAAGATTTGTTTTATGTAGTGAAATCATAGCTTATTTTATTAAAAATATCAAGTATTATTATTAATTGTTAAATTTTTACAAAACATAAATAAAATTGTATAAAAAGTTTTTGCTTCGTGAAAATATTTTGGGTAAAAATAACTATTTAAGAAAAAACTACGCAAAAGTTGCGTAGTTGATTTTTTTAAAGTTTGTGAGAGTAAGCAGCTCCTAAAAATTCTAGTTCTTGGTCAGTTTCAAGATAATCAGGAAAATGTTCAGAGATGTCGATTAAATCATAATAAGTTGGCAAGGTGTCAGAAAATGGTAATTTTGTTTTTTCACTAATTGTTTGTGCAAGAGAATCAATATCAGAAAATGTTGGTTGAATAAATTCAACTGTTGAATTCAGACACAAAGTCCCAAATTTGTCTGTAAGTTTGTAAAGAAAAAGCATGTGATCTGTTGCTGATCGCGCACCAATTAAAATAGCAATTGACGGATAACCGTTGTCACTAAGCAAAGCTGAAAAAAGTAGAGCAGTTGAAGCACAATCAAGTTTACAATTTTTTTCAATGACCTGGGTTGGACTACAAAATCCTGATTCAATTGCTTTTGTATTTTTTCTTTTATTTAGCCAAGTTAAATATTCAACTGCTTGTTCTTTTGTTTGAATTAGTGAAATCGCTTGGTTAAGTGTTGTGATCTCGTTAAAATCAAAAGAGGATTTTTCTGTAAAAAGAGGATGAGGGTTGGCAGTTGGTATTTCACTCTCGTCCAGAACAGGGAATAGAGGATCACCAGTGCAATTAAATAATAAAAAGCTAAACAAAAAAAGTACAAATTTATTCATAGTGTACTCCTTTTTAAGGAACAAAGGTTTCATTAAATCTTATTATATTATGTTTAAGCTGTCAATAAAAAACACCCCGATGATTCATCGAGGTGTATGATGTGTTTTGTTGTAGGGAATTTTTAGACCAACATATTTCTGTTTGGCCATTGCTCAATAAGCGCATAAACTATTTCTCTCATTGAGTTAATGCCACTGCATTCTTTATTGATGTAGTAATCATTAATTACTTTTTCCCCAACCAATTCACGAAATCTCGTTTCTTTAAGTTGGTCATCACAATCGCAAGATGTAGCCACAATCATGGCTGTTGGATATTGAGTGCGAAGTTTGGCAAGGTATTCACAAGCTCGAGCAAACGCAGAATAACCAACATAAACAATAAAGAGCAAGTCTGAATCTTCCGGTGGGGTTAAATTTTGTTCCACCATTTGTTCGAGTTTTGTCTGAGAAGAACTTGCTTCTTTTTCCATTAATTCTTCGGCTCTCAAACCATGTGCAAGACTATTGGGATTAGTAGAGAAAAGATAGGACATGGCATTCCAAGTTGCTTCAACTGAATAAGAATTTCCGCCACTTTGAATGAAAACTTGCAAATCAGGTTCGTTCGTGTCAAATGGTCCATTGTCTAAGTGACCGATTTGATTATAACTAGCAAAAAGCGCAAAGAGTTTTCTTTTTCCTGCCAGCAAAGCTGGTAGTTTCTTTTGGATAAAATCTTTCGTAAATAAATAATCCATTATTGCCTCCTATTTTCTTACTAATGGTTTATCAAAAAGTAGAACAACCGGTCTTTCATCGCAATCATCACGTTGAAGATTTGTTTTGGTTTGACCCTGGATCCAAACTTCAGGATTTTGTAAGTCATTTATGTCTCCGCAGTGAAAACAGTTATGGATACAATAATAAGCAAGGCCAGAGATGAGAACGGAATCGTTTAAGGTTTTTACGCAATAGTTGTTTTTCCAAGGAACTAACGCCACAAGTCCAATGTTTCGTTTTGTTTGTATGATAACCTTTTTAAGGGTTAGCTTGCCAAGTGATTTTGGTATATTATAAATCAGTGCGCTATTATCCACCTTGAAATCTGGATCATGCGGACGGAAATTTTTATCAGTTAAAAGTTTTTCATAGTACTCGTCATTTTCTGGTCGGCACCACTCTGTACTTTTTTTGAAAATTTCATCAGTGTAATATTCGTTCTGTGTTTTGTCTTTTTGATCATCATTGTTATTAGTTGATGAATCTTTTAATTCAGTAGCATCACTTTGACTTTTAAGCTCAATCTTAGAGTTTTCACTGGTATTGCAGGCCATAACAACAAAAAGCAGACAAACAATAACCCAGATTGTTCTCTTCATTTTTTCCTCTATTAAATTGTTAATTTACAACGAACAAATATAACAATATTTTAATTTTTTGTCAAGACTTTGTAAAGGGTAATTTCGATTTATATTTTATGAACCAAAAAACAGGATTTAACCTGTTTTGACCATGCATTAATCGACAACAGAGTTATCAATTAGTGTTTGGTGATCCCACGGGGAATTGAACCCCGGTTTTCAGGATGAAAACCTGATGTCCTAACCACTAGACGATGGGACCAGATAATTGTGCCCAAATAATATCAATTTGTATTCAAAGTGTCAATAGATTGTCTTGATGTTTTTACAAAACTTAGATAAAATGCGATAATATCGTTGCTTAAGAAAATATTAGTATGAAAATTTTAGCTATTGAATCAAGTTGCGATGAAACTGCTTGTGCCATTGTTGAAGTCAATAAAGGTTGTTTTAAGATACTTGCCAATGTAATTTCTTCGCAAGTAAAAGTTCACGCAAAGTTTGGTGGAATAATTCCAGAAGTGGCAGCACGTTTGCACGTAGAAAAAATTTTACCAATTATTGACAAGGCGATTGAGCAAGCAAATTTGAATTGGAAAAAAATTGACTACATTGCAGTAACCGGTGGACCAGGCTTAGTTAGTTCGCTAATGGTTGGAGTGGAAACTGCTAAAACTTTAGCTTATGTTTATAATATTCCATTAGTACGGGTTAACCATATTGAAGGACATCTGCTTTCAGCTGGGGGAGCAAAGAATACAAAGCAAAAGTTTCCATTAGTCGGATTGGTGGTTTCTGGTGGACACACACAAATTATTTTAGTGGAAGATTATTTAAAATATAAATTAATTGGTGAAACTAGAGACGATGCAGCCGGAGAAGCTTTTGATAAAGTGGCAAAAATTTTAGGGTTAGGTTATCCAGGTGGACCAGCCATTTCAACTAGGGCAGAAGATGCTTTAAAGTATAAAAATCAAGTAACAAAAAAATTACAAAAAATAAAATCAAAAATTAAAATAAAGTTACCACGACCAATGTTGGACTCAGAAAATTTTGATATGAGTTTTTCTGGTTTAAAAACTGCGTCTAGATATTTGTGGGAAGATTTGAATAAAGAATTAAGTGCTAAGGATTTAGAAAAAGCCAAAGCTTTGGTGGCAGAAGAGTTTCAAAAAGCAGTAATTGAAGTTTTGGTTACAAAAACCGTTAGAGCGGCAAAAAAATTTAATGCTAAAAGTATAATTCTTGGCGGTGGTGTAAGTGCTAACTCTGCTTTGCGAAAATCCTTTTCAGATGCCACTGAACTGGCAGGGTTAAATTTGCTGATACCAGATTTTCAATTAACTGGGGATAATGCGGCGATGATTGGAATGGCTGCTTATTATCACATAAAAGCCAAAAATTTTGTTCAGCCATTTAATTTAAAAGCTGATCCACAGTGGGAGTTGGTATAATGGTATATTAAGTTTATAAAGTTTATATAGTTGATTGAGTTTATTACTTTGGTATATTAAGTTTATAAGGTTTATATAGTTTATTGAGTTTATTGCTAAAGAAGTGAAACAATAAACTTAATTAACTTAATCAACCCAATTAACTTTAAAATATGATTACAAATTCAGAACAAGAAACAATTGATTTGGGTAAAGATTTTGCCAAGACTTTGCAGGGTGGTGAAGTTATTCTTTTGGTTGGTGATCTTGGAGCAGGTAAAACAACTTTTGTTAAGGGCGTGGCTTTAAATTTTAATATAAAAAAACATATAACCAGTCCGACTTTTGTTTTAATGAAAGTTTATCAAATAAAAAATAAAATTAAAGAATTGATTCACATTGATACATACAGAGGATTAAGTTTCAGTGATTTAGAAAACATTGGAGCACTTGAATATTTTGGACGCAATGATACAGTTTGTTTTATTGAGTGGGGTGCGAGTTTGGAAAAATATTTTAAAAATAGTAAAATAAAAGTGTTAAAAGTTAAAATTAAAAATTTAGATAAAGATAAAAGAGAAATAAAATTATAATATGCCCAAAAATGATACTACTGGAGGTTTATTTGAAGCCAGATTACTTGGTCAAATTAACGCCAAAAATTCTCCAGCTTATAGAATATTGTTTGCAGATAATTCAAGAAGCAAAACAGTTTTACCACATAAAAGTTTCAAAGCGGCGATGGAAGAAGTTAAGCAGTTACAACCGTGGGGCGATATAACGGACACTGAAGATAAAGCTGGGGGTGAATTGGTTTTTCCTCGAGAATTGATAATGGCGATTGAAGATGAACTGGAAATTGATCCATTTGAAGACAAGGAAAGGGTTAAATATTATACTGCTGTGGCTAATGATCGTCTAAAAACAGCTTTAGATGTTTATCATGGTATAGATGCTTTTCTTGAATACACAGATGCTAATGGACAAAAAAGGGTGGTGACGCTTGATGCCACAACTAATCCAAGAAAAGTGCAAGAAGGATCAAAAGCAGATTTTATAATTACAGAAGCTGACGAGGACGCTGGCAAGGTTGGAGTTGACGGTGGTGTTGTATATTTACCAGATCCAGGAGCAAAAAAATCTGATGGTACTTATGAAATTAATGATGAATTTTTAGGGGTAGTTGAAACTTTAGCTCAAAGGATTTCTCGTAGATTTCGTGATCCGTTGGAGCAAATGCAAGAACAAAGACGTGCAATTAGATAAAAAATAAAAAGTGCCCTTCGGGGCATCTTTTGTAGCTATTGACAAAAAGAAGGTTTTCGCGTAAGTTTAAGGGTCGACTAATTTTTGTGGAGGTTGTAATGTGTCAGTTTTGTCAGATTGTTGATGGGACTAGTTGTGAATTGGATTTTTCAACTGGGTCGATAACTGTTTGTGAGGTTTTTGGTCCTAATCATGGCGTTTCGCGTATTTGTAAAAAATGTAGGAAAAAAGTTGTACTTAATGATAATCAGGTTCGTTTAATCGTAAAAGAATATGAGCTTGATCAAAAGGCTAGTTATATTTTTATGATCAATTCTTGTGAATTGTGCGATCTAACCATGTTGGTTTTGCCTGGTGGTGAATATTATGAAATTGAACAGAGCAAAACTGCAACTGAACAAATAATATAAAAGAGCGTCTCAAATGGCGCTCTTATTTTATTTAAATAATTAAATTTTTAAGTTTATTCACTTACGCGGAAAACTTCTTCGATGGTGGTTAAACCTTTGAGCACTTTTAACAAACCATCTTGAGCCATTGTCAGCATGCCGTTTTTAATGGCAATTTGTTCCATGTCATATTCAGAAACCTTTCCGCTAAGTATCGTTTGTTCTATTTCCGGGGTCATATTCATAATTTCGTAAACACCAACTCGTCCTTTATAACCAAGACCATTACAATAATCGCAACCATCACCTTTGACAAATTTCATGTTAGTCGTGTCAGGCTTATCTGGGTGATTGTCTGGGATGGCGTCTAAAAGAGTTTTTACTTTTGTTAGTTCTTGCTCAGATGGAATATATTCTTTTTTGCATTTTTCACACACTCTTCTTACTAGTCTTTGGCCCATGATAGCATTTAAGGCTGGAGCAAGTAAAAATGGTTTAACTCCCATGGCTAAAAATCTTGGCACAGCACCAGCTGCACTATTTGTATGAATTGTAGAAACAACTAAGTGACCAGTTAAAGCAGCATTAATTGCTACGTCTGAGGTTTCTAAATCACGCATTTCTCCGACCATAAGAACATCTGGATCTTGACGTAAAACAGACCTTAAACCATCAGCAAAAGAATAACCTTTGCTGTGATCAATTTGACTTTGGTTAATTCCAGCCAGTTTATATTCAACTGGATCTTCCATGGTAATTATCTTTACGCCCTCTTTATTGAGCTTATTAAGAATTGCATAAAGAGTTGTGGTTTTACCTGAACCAGTTGGTCCGGTGGTGATAATCATGCCATTTGGTCGTTCGGTTTGCATTTTTAAATTTTCATAAGCCTTACCAGTAATACCAAGTTCTTCAAATTTTAGACCAATCGACGAAGATTTTAAAAGACGCATAACAACACTTTCTCCCCAAGTTGTTGGCAGGGTTGAGGTACGGACATCAGTTTTTTCATCACCAGCGTGAATTGTAAATCTACCGTCTTGTGGCTTTTCAGTGATATTCAATTTTAGTCCAGCTAAAAGCTTAATTCTAGATATAACTTTTTCCCAATCCCTTTTCTTAATTGAAGCAGTGTCGTGAAGTACTCCGTCTACGCGGAATCGAACTTTAACATCTTCTTCTTCAGCTTCAATGTGCACATCAGATGCACCAGATTGTAAACCAGCAGCAATTACTAAACTTACCATTTCAGTTAAGCTGACTTTTTCTATTTGGGTTTGTAAATTTTTGAAATCCTTGCCAATTTCCTTAAATTTTTCTAATTCATCAGCTGAAACACTGACACCTTCTTTTGGTTTTTCATATTTTGGTAATTTAGTATATAAATCAAGACCGTGTAATAAGTTTTTTTCTGAAATTAAATATATTTGAATTTTAGCGTTTTGTTGTTCGCCGATTGTGTTAGTTATTTTATCGATTTCAGGATTTTCAGGGTTAGTTGTAGCAAACCTAATTTGATCGCCAGTAAAAACAAAAGCAATAATTTTTTGCTGTTGGCAAATGTTCATAGGAATTAAACGCAAAGCTTCAGCACTAACTGGGAATTCCATCAAGTCAATATAAGGAACGCCAATTGACTCGGCTTTGCTGGCAACAGCACTTTCTTTATCAAGATTAAAAATTTGCCCTAGTTTACTTTCTAGTTTTTCAGTTTGAGATAGTTCGTGAATTGTTTTTTTACTTTTGTTTGTTTTTTGATCATCGTCCGTTTGGGTAGAAGTGGCTTTTTGTTTGCCTGAAAGTTTCGAGGATGTATTTTTTGACAAAAGATCTTCTATCGAGGAGGTGGATTTGGCCATATATTTAAATAATTCAAAATAAAAAATTAAATAAGTAAACTTTTTTTAGAAATAAAAAATCAATTTTTCAAATCTGTGTTAATTATAACTTTTTTGGCTTGATTTGGCAATTTTTTATCTTGCGCCAAGGTGTGAGTAAATATTTGCTAATTTTTTCATTCATGTTAAAATGGTCTTGATATAAAGAATAAACAAAAAATTTTATGGCAGTTGATAATCTGTTAGAAGAAGTGGAAAAAGGGGGGGCTAAAAAAACCACTAAAAAAACAAAAAAAAGAGCTACTGCTAAGGCGAATAAAGTGATCGACAAAAAAGAAGTGGATAGTTCTGAAAATAAAAGTACTAAAATTAGCAAAGCAAAAGAGGACAGTGGTTTGTTTAATTTAATAATTGCAGTAGTTGTTATCCTTGGTATTATTGGAATTGTTTTTGGTTATACTAAAGATAAAATTTCCGAAATTAACAGAGGCGGAACGCAAGCTTCAAAAGGCTTAGAAAAGCAGGTTGAGGAGTTAAATAGTAAATTAGAACAATTACAAGAAAAGGCAAATAGTATTGAAGAAGATAGTTTGAATAATAAGAGCGTAGTTTTGGATTTATTTGAAAAAAATCGTTCTATCCCAAGTAATGTTAATGCTTCTGACTGGCAAATTTTGAATGATCCGAAAATAAGTTTTGTGGTTAGTTATCCAAGTACCTGGGAGCAAGTTAAACAGATTATTGCCAGTTCTGACAATCAGGCTTTGCTAGATCAAGTGTATTTGCAACCAATCGGCAGTGCTGATTTTCTAAATGCTATAACAATAAAAGCTGATTATACTGATTTTGCTGGGTTGGGCTTGACGGAAAAGATTAAAATATTTGAAGATCTTGATGTGATAGACGCTAAGGAATTTGATTATGGTTACATGATTTATTTTGTTAATCTTGATATGGACAATAATGAAGTACCAACAATTTTAGTTTTAACAGAAGATAATATTTACCGAGCGACTTTTAATGTTACAAATAAAAAATTACGTGAATATTTTAAGTTTCGTCAGGATTTTGAAAATATAATGGTAACTTTTGGTGAAAATTTGTATCAAGATAATTCAGTTGAAGTAGAAGTTACTGAGACTGAAACAGAGTAGACAAAAGTAAATTAATCCTATATATTAAGAGGCGTACGATGTACGCCTTTTATAAATATTTTATTTATTATCTTTATCTTATAATTATGTCATTTTCAATCGGAATAGTTGGTTTGCCAAATGTTGGTAAGTCGACATTATTTAAAGCTTTAACTAAAAAACAAATTGATATTGCTAATTATCCTTTTTGTACCATTGAACCAAACAAAGGCATTGTTTTAGTTCCTGATGAAAGATTAAATAAGTTGGCTGAACTTTCCAAATCTGAAAAAATTATAAATACAACGATCGAGTTTGTGGATATTGCTGGTTTGGTCAAGGGCGCTCACAAAGGTGAGGGTTTGGGTAATCAGTTTTTGCATAATATTAGAGAAGTGGATGCAATTTGTCATGTGGTAAGGAATTTTTATTCTGGTGATATTATTCACGTTGATGGCAAGGTTTCACCAAATGATGACGTTGAAGTTATTGATATTGAGTTGGCTTTTGCAGATTTAGATTTAATAAAAAAACATTTACCAAAAGTAAAGGATAAGCTTAAAGGTGCAAAACAAAAAGAAGAAAAAGATGCGCGAAAATTGTTGGATTTGTTAGAAGCGAAAATTATTCCAGCTTTAGAAAATGGTTTGGCAATTAGAAAAGTTGACCTGACTGAAGAAGAAGCAGAACTAATAAGATATTTGAATTTATTAACGATCAAGCCCATGATTTATTTGCTTAATGTTGATGAAAATAAAGTAACGGAAAGTTTTGATTTTGCCAAATTGAAAGACGAAGTAACAATTCCAATCTGTGCCAAGATAGAAGCTGATTTAGCAGAATTAACGCCCGAAGAAGCAAAAGAATATTTAGGAGAAGTGGGAATTGAAATGTCTGGCTTGGATAAAATTATTTTAAAGGCTTATGAAATATTAAATCTAATAAGTTTTTTAACCACTGGGCCAAAAGAAACAAGAGCTTGGACAATTGAAAAAGGTTTCAAGGCGCCACAAGCAGCAGGGCGTATTCATGGTGATTTTGAACGAGGGTTTATTGCTGTGGAAATTATTAATTGGCAAGATTTATTAAATTGTGGTGGGGAAGTAGTTGCCAAAGAAAAAGGTTTACTGCGCTTGGAAGGAAAAAATTATATTATGCAAGATGGTGATGTTTGCAATTTTAGATTTAATGTATAAAATATTATTTAATTTATCTTAAGGTGAATAGCTCCTTTAATCTCACAGGAGGTGAAAAATGTCTGAACAACTAAAGTTTTTGCAAGAACGACTTGAAAAATTAACAGGAATAATGACTAGCACGCGAGGGGTTTCGCAAGAACTAAAAAAAACTATTGAGAGCCTTCGGTTGAATCATGAGGAGTTGAGTTGGCAGCTAGTTTTTTTTGATTTTGAAATTAGGGAAATTAAGATTGCATTGAAAAAGGAAGCACTTAAGGTTGGTTATCCAGAACTGATTTTTTCAGAAGAGCAAAGTTTTTTGACTGTTCGTAATTATAGTGAAAATGGTGAGGAAGTTTCAACTAGGAGTGATTTTGAATTAGCTCGCGAAACTGTCTTTCAAT
Organism: uncultured Gammaproteobacteria bacterium; assembly: GCA_964434235.1. GTDB lineage: Bacteria > Patescibacteriota > Patescibacteriia > UBA11705 > JABHMO01 > JABMRF01. Next base: position 10,882 of record CAYSUN010000011.1, read on the forward strand.
TGCTTGATTATTTGAAATTGTCATTTTTTGAGCCTGAAATTAGAGCTAAGGATGTTGCTGAGATTCTTTTTGAATATCAAGCCAAGGATCCAGATGTGCCGAATTTCGAGTTTGATAACTTTGTTCTGATGGATGAGGTGTTTACTGGTTTTCAAGCTGAAATGAAGGCTGGTGAAAAATAAAAGATTGTTCAGTTTAATAAAAATAATTCCCGCGTGATATTGATCATTGCGGGTTTTTTGATGTTAATTTTAAAGTTGCTAAAGTATAAGATACATTTTAATAAAATAAAAAGACCATTCTGATTCAGAACGATCTTTGCTAGATTTTAGTTTTCTGGTGTTAATGGTTCGAACGGGCGAAGATCTTCCAACTTCTTTTCACTTTCTTTAATATAGTCCAAACCTTGTTTTTTGACATATTCTTCAGATGGTAATTTGGCGTAGCGAATTCCGCAATGATCGCAAAAAAAGCCATTAAAAACAAGTTCAAACTGGAATTTTTCCCCAATGAGAGGATGACCGATTGGTCGTTCAATGAATTCTCGTAGTATCGGTGAGTTGCAAACAACGCATTTACTGTTCGTGGTTTCGTTTTTTGAAGACATCAAAGACCTCCTTTGTAGTTGAACTACTAGACACTAATTCATTGATAAAACTAATTTAACTTAGGCTAATAATTTTGTCAATGCAGGTGGTGTTTTTTTTCCTAAAACAAGAAAACACTCGCAAATAACGAGTGTTTTCTTATTTTTGTATAATTGATTATTACATCATTCCGCCCATTCCACCCATACCTGGAATTCCATGGCCAGTATCGTGACTGCATTTTCCTTCAGCTTCTGGTTCGTCAGTTATAACACATTCAGTTGTTAGCATCATAGCTGAAACAGAAGCTGCATTTTGCAAAGCAGTTCTAGTTACTTTAGTTGGATCAATAATTCCAGCTACAACCATATCTTCAAAAATATCTTTAGCTGCATTATAACCCATGTTGCCTTCTGATTTGCGAACTTGTTCAGCAATTACAGCTCCATCTTTTCCAGCGTTAGCAGCAATTTGTTTAAGTGGTTCTTCTAAAGCTTTTTTAAGAATATTTATACCAATTTTTTGTTCACCTTCAATATCAATATTATCTAAAATATTTTTTGCTCTGAATAAAGCTACTCCACCACCAGGTACAATACCTTCTTCAATGGCAGCCTTGGTTGCGTTGATAGCATCTTCAATCCGTAATTTGATTTCTTTCATTTCAGTTTCAGTTGCTGCTCCAACTTTTATAACGGCAACACCACCAACAAGCTTGGCTAATCTTTCTTTTAATTTATCTTTGTCAAAATCAGAAGAAGCAAGTTCAAGTTCCTTTTTAATTCGACTAACTCTTTGATCGATAATATTTTTATCACCACGACCTTCAACTATTGTGGTATTTTCTTTGCTAGCAATTACTTTGTGAGCCTGACCAAGCATTTCAAGCTCAACATTTTCCAGTTTAAGACCAACTTCTTCTGAAATAACTTTACCACCAGTTAGAGTAGCAATATCTTCAAGCATTTCTTTTCTTCTGTCTCCAAAGCCTGGAGCTTTGATAGCTAGAGTGTTAAACGCTCCGCGAAGTTTATTAACAACTAAGGTTGCTAATGCTTCACCGTCAACATCATCGGCAATAATTACTAAATCTTTTTTTCCAGTTTGGGCCAGTTTTTCCAAAGTAGGAACAATATCGTTAACAGCAGAAATCTTTTTATCAGTAATTAAGATGTAAGCATCAGCATATTCTGCCTCCATCCTTTCGCTGTTGGTAATCATGTATGGTGAAAGATAGCCGTGGTCAAATTGCATACCCTGAACCACTTCTTTTTCAATACCAAAACTTTGTGATTCCTCAACTGTAACTACGCCATTATTACCAACTTCTTTTAATGCTTCAGCAATAATTTTTCCAATCCTTGAATCATTAGCTGAAATAGAAGCAACTTGAGAAATTTCTTCTTGGTTGGCAATCGGTTTAGAAATTCTTGTTTTTAGTTCTTCAACAATCGCATTTACGCCTTTTTCAATACCTTTTTTAATTTCCATTGGATTGGCACCAGCAGCAACATTTTTAAATCCTTCAGTAATAATAGCTTGAGCCAAAAGAGTAGCAGTTGTTGTTCCATCTCCAGCTACATCATTAGTTTTGCTGGCAACTTCTTTAACTAGTTCAGCGCCTATATTTTCAATTTTATCTTTTAATTCGATTTCTTTAGCAATAGTAACTCCGTCATTACAGATTTGAGGTGAACCATAGCCTTTGTCCAAAACAACGTTTCGTCCCTTTGGACCAAGTGTTACTTTAACAGCATTAGCCAGTTTATCTACGCCAGCTTTTAATGATTTTCTGGCTTGTTCGTCAAAAATAATTTGTTTACTCATATATTTGGTTTGTTAGTTTATCGGTTAACTAGTTAACTAGTTGGCTAGTTTGCCAGTGAACCAGTTAACTAGGATTATTCGATTATAGCTAAGATATCTGATTCACTTAAAACCAAGTATTCTTCGTTATTTACTTTAATTTCATTTGGAGAGTATTTAGTAAAAATTACTTTATCGCCTTGTTTTACAGACATAGAACTTCTTTGTCCATTGTCCAAAATTTTACCTGGTCCAACAGCAATTACTTCACCTTGTTCAGGTTTTTCTTTGTCCAAGGTGTTTGGTAGGATAATACCAGAAGAAGTTTTTTCTTCGCGTGTAGTTGGTTTTACAATCACGTGATCATTAAGAGGTTTCAACATATTTACAGAAAATTCCAATTTCCAAGTTTAAATTTAAAATTATTTGTAATTCTAATTTAAGGATTGAATTTTGGAATTTTTGTTATTTCTAAATAGAATGTTACCTATATGGTTCTTAAAAGTCAAGATAAAATTATTTGACAAGAGAATTATTAAAGTGTAAATTAGCAAATTGTTGTGCTGGTTGGTTCCTTGAAAATTTAACTGACAAGGGGAGGATTCTATGTCGAATGATTATGTTGAAAAAGTTGATGTTCCAGTTTATCGTTGTAAAATTTGCGGAAGTCTTAGCACTGATAAGGCTTTGGTTCAAGCTTGTGCGAATGATTGTCTAGCTCTTATTGAAAGAGCAAATTTGCATGACGAACAAATCGTTGGAACGACCAGAACGAATGATTCTGATAAGTACCGAGTGAATAAGGTCATTGTTTGTCAAAGTAAAGGAACAAAGAAAACCTTGGCAATTTGCCATAATATTAAGAATAAAAAAGAAGTTACTTTGCCAGTATATGTTGTTGCTAGAAAATTTGAAAATAAAGGAGTGAGCGATGATAGAACGGCTTTTGAATGTAGCTAGTGAAATCATAGATGGTTTACGTGAACAATTTTCGTATGTTGCTAGTGAAATTAGTGATGATTTACAAGAACAGCTTTCGTATGTTGCTAGTGAAATTAGTGATAATTTACTAGGACCGGTTGCAAATGTTGCCAGAGAATTATCTGAGTTTTCAGGTGATTTTGCCAGAGGACTTTATAGTGTTTTTGAAGATGTCGCAATTGGAATGGCCAAATACGCTGGCCAAGTTCCACTTTTTGAGGAGCGGTTCGAGGGTTTGAAGTTTATTTTTATGTCTGATCGTGTTTTTATTCGGAATACACTGAGGCGACAAGTAAAAAATGTTTCAACAACTTTGATATTTGGTCGTGACCTTAAATTGGGTCGGTTAGATATTAATTTGGATGAAGGGTATATTAAAATAGACACTAAGGTTATACCCGCTTGTACTACTGTAGAGAGATTTGGTGTGGTAATGTTTGGCAAGAAGTTTATAATTGAAGTTGATGGCGAATCTTTGGAAATAGATTTGCAAGAGAAAATTCCGATTATTCATTTTTTGGCTTGGCATTACTTGCAAATTTAGTTTATGAAAAAATAGCTTTTCAAACAAAAGAGCAAAAGTTCAAACACTTTGCTCTTTTTTTTATATTAATTTTGTGATTTTAGTTTTTTGTTAAAAATTCTTCAAGTACAGGTTCAATGTTTGGGGCACAATCTTCTGGTAGGCTGTGAATGTCGAACCAATTCCAAGCAATAATATCTTGACCAGCAATTATTTCATCTAGGCGTTTAGCCAAATAATGAATTAAAATTACTTGCGTATCGTTGTCGTTGGGTTTGGCAATCATCATCGGTTTCAACGGCTTGATAATTTTTATAGAAATACCCATTTCTTCTTTTACTTCACGTTGGCAGGCAGTTTCAAGGGAGGTTAATGGATTTTCAAAGTCAAAGTTTTCGACCTTACCACCAGGGAATTTCCAAAAGGTATCATCTCCGTGTTTATTTAGTAAAACTTTATCATTTTCAATAATAACTGGGCCAGAAGCAATTATAAAGTTCATATTTTTGAAGTTTTATTTGTTAAAATATTTAGGCCTATTATAAAAGAAAACATTATTAGCCCAAACCAGAAACTCCATAAATAGTGATCAAACAAAGCAAGGCCAGCAATGGTTAGCAAGGCTATAAAGCTTGTTGTTTTTTCAATCGACCAATTATTATTCTTGAATAAATTAAACAGACAGTAAATCAGGAACATTAAATTTATTGCTAAGCCAATAATTCCAAGTTCGCCGAAAATAAGTAGATAAGTATTGTGAATAGGTTGATATTGCCAACCTTCAAGCGTTTGATTTTCATTAACCAAAGCAACTGTATAATTACCAAGTCCAAGTCCAGTTAACCAATGAGTTTTCATTATTGGTAAAAATTGTTTGTATTGTTCAAGTCTAGTGATGTTGGATTGAGCCTCAAGTTCATTGTTGATAGATGTTCTGGCTGAAATTAAATTAGGAAAAGATACAGTGAAAATGATAATTATAAAAAGTGCAATAAGAGCAAATTTAGAAATATGTTTAGTTAAAATTTTATCTTTGCGGGCCACAAAACTGAAAATTATTATTGCTAAAATAAAAACAATTACAGCTGAGCGTGATAACGTAGTAAGTAATCCTAAAAAAGTAATAACAAAAATCATTGATAAAAATTTTTGGTGTTTTTTTATTTTTGTTAATGCAAAAAGTCCAATTATTAAAATTAAACTAACAGCGAGAAAACCAGCTAAAATATTTGGATGAGGCAAGGCGCCAAAAGTTCTTAACCAGCGTAAATTCTCTAGTTGCACAACAGGTGTTCCGAGTGTTTCTGGGTTTTGTTCAGCCAGTCCCAGCCATTTATTTGCCTGAACTTTTTGTTCGATAAATTGTGAAATAGCTAAACTAGCTTGAATCGTACCACTAAATACAAAAGCCCAAGTTGCTTTAGTCCAATCAATTCGAGTAGAAACAAGAACTAAAGCAAACGCCACGGCTATGATCAATTGTGAAAATTTATAAAAAGCAATTTCTTGATTTAGAGCTACAAAACAATTTACTATTAAACATAATATTAACAAAAGCCAAACTAAAACATTTTTTTTATTTTGTTCTTTTATTGTTTTTTTTAATTTTAGTGATTTTAGGAGAGGAATAAAATAAATTACACTTAAAAATAAAATTATTCCGAGCAGAAGTTCAGTTACATATAAACTGAGGGTAGCGTATTCCCAATTAAAATTATTTAAAACAATTTGTTTGTAAATTAAGCGAGTTTGCCATGGCAAAAGGAAAACTAATAAATAAATTAAATAGTGAATTAATTTTTGTAGTTTAGGCATGGTTTGATTTTTTTATAATTTTATACTAATATGATATCGTTTTCTGGTTGTTTTGACAATTTGTTTTTTGCCAAAGGAGGAGCTAATGAATAAATTTTTTCTGTTCTTTGCTTTGTTGATTTTTTTAGCTTGTGGAAAAACTGACGTAGATGTTACAACTGGAGCTGATCAAAGTGTTGTGGTAACTGAAAAAGATCAAGATATTAAAACAGAACACAACCCGTGTAATCGAGTTTCTTACAATGAACTTCAACTAATGCGGGTCCGACAGCTTATTTTGTATAAGAATGACGGGAAGCAAACAGTTACAGTAGATGTTGCTGGTCAAACAAGCGGTAATAGTCCAATTATAATTAGTTACAAAATTGAACCTTTATCCAAGGGCCAATACATGTTGCCCTTTGTTAATGGGGATATTCTTGGACCTTTGTACTTTAGTTTTAATCAGAGTGAGTGGCAAGAAGTTTGCCCAGAAGTTGAAAAAAATAGATAGATTAATTATTGACCTAGATCACATCTAGGTCTTTTGTTTTTTCGCAAAGCCGTTGCCATTTGTTCAAAATTTCAAGGCGGTTATCTTTGTCATGGAATTTTAGAATTCGATCGTTGATCATCACGTTGGTGTTGCTTTCGTCTTTTTGTTTAAGTAAATGCTTCGGCAAAATTTTAAATTGAAATTTTTTTAAAATGAATTCTAGCCAGTTACCAAAATTATTGCTTAATATTTTTTCTCGATATTTTTTTAAGGAATTTTTTTTATTTATTTGCCAGCGTGAATTTGGCTGGCTGGCGATTATATTTGGAATGAATTTTTTTGCCCAAGAATTGGAATTAAAAAATTTTGAAGCATAATCTTTTTCTTGGTAAATTGGTAAAAATTGACTTTGCCAATAAATAAAATGAATATCATTGACGTAGGCATAATCTTGCAAGTTGAGATTATCTTCAGACAAGTAAAAGCTCAAGCAAATTCGGTCTTTGTGTGTTTTTGGCGTTGGTCTTTTTCGTAAAATTTTCATGTAAAGAGTAGTCAGAAAACGGACAGTCCAAATTCTGTTTTTTATACAAACAATAGCTAGATCAATATCGCTTTCAGTATTAGCATTTTGATAAGCTAAATTATTACAAACAAAAATTGCTTTAATGAAAATAGTTTTGCTTAGCAAGTTAATTAGCCATAAACTTTTTTTAAATTTATTTTGAGCCCAAATATATTTTTCTTTTCTTAACTGGATTAAGTTTTCTTTACTTTTAAAAAAATAAAATCCTTCATTATAACCAAGGATTTTATTTGTATATAAATTTTCTAACGCTTCAATTATTTGAATAAAATTATATGATTCAGTCGGTTGCCACAAGTATTTATAAACCTCCCAGCTTGTTAAAGGAAAGTTGAAAATATGAAAGTAGGCGAGCGAGTTCAAAATGCATTTTTCAAGAGGGGACAACGGCATAGAAAGGATTAATTTTGAGATTTAGCTTGAATTGGCGCTGGGTTGTTTATTTTTAGAGATTGTTTTTTGGTGCTGGAAGTCGGTTCACCGAGCAGTTCTATCTGGTCGCCTTCTACGGCATCTTGCACAATAATTCTTGATTCATTGATAGAAATTATTTGATCTGGAGCAATTAAAAGCACTGGGCTCTTGGCAAAAAATCTTTTTCGTACAACGTAGTACTTGTCGATGGTATTTTGTTCTAGGTTGATTTCAGCATTGACTATCCGACCAAGCGGGTGTTCGCTTTTGGTTAAAACTGGAAGTTTTTTTAATTTATTTAGTTCAATGCGCATACGCAAATTTTTTTATTGGTTATAATTTTAAGATCAACAATTATTTTAATTGTTTAGATTCATTGTTTGTTGTAGCGGGATCGTCAGTTTTTGGTTGACTTGAATTATCTTGAGGTGGGATGATTTCAATGCCAGACTCCTTTTTTTTCTTAAACATAAATAGCTGCTGAAGACTTGTAAAAACAGTTGTTAAAAACCAATAAAAGGTTAAGCCAGCTGGCAACTGCAAACCGATTAAAATGGTCATGAAGGGCATAAAATATTGCATGCTTTTGTTCATCGTAGCCATGATGTTTTCGTCTTTTGCACCACTTTTAGCTGAAGCTGGAGCTTTTTTGCTGGTTAACATTTGAGTCTGAATATACTGAGCTAGACCAGCTAAAATTGCTAAAGCAATACTTGGGACAGCCATGTTAATAAAACCAAAGGCGACTGGATTTAAGTGTTCAGGATTAGCTACAAACTTGTAAAGGATATCAAAATTTTCAGAATTTAATCCGTGTCGAAAAGCTCGATAAACAGCGATTAAAAATGGGAACTGAATCAACAAAGGCAAACATGAAGACAATGGGTTAACTTTTTGTTCTTTATAAAGTTTCATTGTTTCAGAGGCTAATTTTTCCTTATCATCTTTGTACTGCTTTTTTAGCTGATCCATTTTTGGTTGTATCTCTTGCAACGACTTCTGAGATTTTACAGCGGATAAACTTAAAGGGAGAAGAACTAGCTTAATGATAATAGTCATTAAAATAATCGCTAAGCCAATGTCATTACCTGGAACTATATTGTAAAGATAAACTAGTAAATTAAAGATTGGTTCATAAATAAACGTGTAGTATATTGCAAGCATATTTTCTTAATTTCTAATTTTATGAATTAAAATGAAATTTCAAAATAAAATATTAATAATTTTATTCAGTTTTATCTTTTGTGCTTTTTTTGGTTTTTTTAACTTTTTTTTCTTTTTTTACTTTAACCTCAATCGCCTCTGGTTTGGCTGTTTCGTCAATCTCTCCAACTTTTTCTAATAATTCATCTGCACTAATTTCTTGTCCGCTTTCTTGTTCTTTAATGTTCAAGCGCCATTCAGTTAATCTAGAGGCAAGTCTAACGTTTTGTCCAGCTCGACCAATTGTTAAAGATAGTTGATCGTTGGGTACAGTTACAACTGCTTCTTTGTCTTTTTCATTAAGTTCAACATGTGTAATCTTTGCTGGTAATAGTGCGTTTGTAATAAATTTTATGGCATCAGTAGAATATTCAATAATATCGATTTTTTCACCATTCAGTTCATTGATAATAGTTTGAATTCTAGCACCTCTTTGGCCAATACAAGAACCAATTGGATCAATATTTTCATCTTCAGTGAAAACAGCAATTTTTGTTCGATTACCAGCTTCTCTGGCGATTCCTTTTATTTCAATAACACCGCTAGCAATTTCAGGAATTTCCAAGCTAAAAAGCATTTTGACAATTTCTGGATGAGCGCGGGAAACTATGATTTCTGGTCCGCGAGTTGTTAGCGAGACACTATTAATATAAACTTTGGTTCGACTACCAATTTTTAATCTTTCACCGTGGATTTGTTCGTTCGGGGGTAAAATAGCTGAGGCTTTATCTAAATCAAGAATTAAGTTCCGGCCATCAAATTTTTGGATCATGCCAGTTACGATTTGGCCTTCCTTGTCTTTGTATTCTTGGTAAACTACATTTCTTTCTGCTTCACGAAGTTTTTGAATAATAACTTGTTTAGCAGTTTGGGCAGCCATTCGACCAAAAGATCCAGGAATTTCTAATTCGGTTTTGACAATATCACCAATTTTGTAAGATTTTTTTATGGCCTTAGCATCTTTAAGTTGTATCTCGGTTTTTGGGTTAAATCTTCTTGTTTCATCATCCTCCGCATTAATTTCTTCTGTTCGTAGTTCATTCCGTTGCTCAAACTCTTTTTCTTCACGCATTTTTTTTAATTCTTCAGCTGAAATTTCGCCACTAGCAATTTTTTCTTTTAATTCTTCCCGTTCTTTACGCATTTGTTCCAAGGCGGCCAGCTCTTCTTCCGTTAAATCCTCGACAATTTCTTTGACATCAAAAATACGAGTGTGGCCAGTTTCTGCATTAAACTCAGCTTGGATGTTTTGTAATTTATCACCAAAATCTTTTCTAAATGCAGCAGCTAAGGCTGAGTCAATAGTTTCCATTACTGATTCCTCAGATAAGCCTTTCTCGGCACAGATTTGTTTAATTACAGCTTTAATGTTTTCCATATTTATAAGTTGGCTGGTTATGTAATTGTTTGGTTATTTAAAAAATGACCAAAATGTTCATTAACCAGAAAATTAATTTATTTACAAAAAATGCTAGTTTAATTATCATAAACTAGCTTGCATATAGAATATAGCACAAGGGAAAATGATTGTCTAGGGCTATTGTCAAAAGAAAATTTATATGCTAAAGTATGAAAAGCTTAATAAATTAAATATATTCTGCCTTAGGGACCATTAATTTTACAAACTTCTATTTTGCTAAAATTACAGAATATTAAAACTAAAACTATGAAAGAGCACTACGAGTTACTCTATATTGTGCCGATTAAATTTTTAGATAACGACTTGCAGAAAGTTGTTGCTGATGTTAATGGCTTAATCAACAAGTTTGGAGGAACAATTACAAAAGAAGACAATTTAGGAAAACAAAAGTTAGCTTACCCAATTAATAATGTGCATCAAGGGACTTATATTTTGGTAGAATATGACATGGAGACAGAAAACAATGAAAAGTTTGGTTTTCAAATGAAACTTCATCAAGAGGTTTTGCGCCATATGGTCATTGTTAAAAGAATTAAATCTAATGAAGAATTAGCACGAGAAGCTCAAATTCAAGATGGCATTAGAAAATCAAGAGAAGATGAATTGACTGAAATTGAAGAAAAAGAAAAAGAGGTAATTGTGAAAAAAGATAAACCTATAAAAAAGATTACCAAAAAGGTTGAAGATCCAAAAACTGGTGAGATTGAAGTTGAAACAAAAAAAGCAACTGAAAAATCATCATTAGAAGAACTTGATAAAAAGTTAGACGAAATTTTAACTGACGATATTCTTTAAAAAATAAATTACAAGATTTGTAAGGTAACATACCATTAACTATAATTTGTTAAGTACATGGTAAGCAAGATATTACAAGATTTATGAAAATTTTTTTCAGATCTTGTATAACTTTGTAAAAACCTTGCACATCTAGTAGATAAGAGTATGGATTTAAACAAAGCTATGGTGATTGGCAGATTAACAAGAGATCCTGAAGCCAGAACGACTCCACAGGGATCTTCAGTTGCTAGTTTTTCAATCGCAACTAATCATGTATGGAACGACCAAGCTGGTCAAAGACAAGAAAAGGTTGAATATCACAATATTGTTGTTTGGAGAAAATTAGCTGATGTTTGTAATCAGTATTTAAGAAAAGGTAGTCGCGTGTACATTGAGGGTAAATTGCAAACTAGAGATTGGGAAGGGCAAGATGGCGTAAAAAGATATAGAACGGAAATTGTGGCTGACAATATGATTATGTTAGATTCAAAGGGATCAACAAACTCAAGTCCAACTAGCAATCAAGCGTCAGTTCAGAATCAAAGTCAAGAACCTGTAATTAATATTGACGAGGAAAAAACACAAATTCCAACTTCAGATGAAAGTTCAGGTGATGAAGATATAAAAATTGAAAATATTCCATTTTAATGGAGATAAAAAATTTAAATTATTAATTTGATAATACAAGGTTGCAAAGCAATTTTGTTTGTCACTAATGACAATCCGTACTATCATATTCAATAATTTGAAAAAACATTATGATTAAACCAAGTATTATTAAAGCAGAAAAAAAGTGCTATTTTTGTGAGAATGGTCTTGTTGATGTAGATTACAAAGATACACAAACTTTAAGAAAATTCATTTCTTCATATGCTAAAATTCTACCTAGACGTAGAACAAAAGTTTGCTCAAAGCACCAGCGAAAAGTAGCTCAAGCTATTAAAAGAGCTAGAATTATGGCTTTACTTCCTTTTGTTAATAGGTAAAAAGCAGAATATTAACATGATTTTTGTGAGATTTTGCTTGATTTATGTCACGTAATATTTCGCAGGTCATGTTTTTTTCTTATGTTAGATATATCACAAGTTCGCTTAGGCACAATTGTAAAACACAATGGTCAGCCTTATTTAATTATCAAGTCCAACCAAAAGCAGGTTGGTCGAGGTGGATCAATTAAAACTGTAAAAATGAAAAATCTTTTGGATGGTAAAGTTTTAGAAAAAACAATCCAAGGCAATGATAAAATGGAAGAAGCAGATTTAACTCGAGGTAAGGCTCAATATTTATATAAAGAGGGAACTGAGATTCATTTTATGAATAATGATGATTATGAGCAGTTTAGTCTAGATGTAGAAAATGTTGGTGATGCAATTAATTATTTAGTTGAAGGAACTGATGTAAGTATTATTTATTTTGAAGGTCGGCCATCTTCAGTAGAAATGCCAGTTAAAGTTGAATTAATGGTAACTGAAGCTCCTCCTGGAGTTAAAGGTGACACAGCTGGCACGGCCACTAAAGTTATTACGCTTGAAACTGGTTGCCAAGTTAACGCCCCATTATTTATAAAAGAAGGTGATAAAGTAAAAATTAATACTGAAAATGGTGAATATGTTGAAAGAGTAAAATCCTAAGACAAAAAATTTATAATATAAAACAGCGATTTTGGTCGCTGTTTTTGTTATAGTGTGTGTCTTGACAAAAACAGCTGAATTTGCTATTGTTTTATAATATGTTAGTTCGTTGACAATGGCCTTGGTTGAAATGTTTGGCTTAGGTTAGTCAAAATGGTCAGCCTTGGCACCAGAGGTTAGCGCGGACGTATGGGCCGGCTTTCCAAGGGAGGTGCGTATGAACGGGTTAATTGAAAAAGGTTGTCCAGATTGTATCACTAGACAAAGATTAAAATTTTTTATTGAAAACACAAAGAATGAAGGGAAGTTTTGGATTTGGCATTGGTTCAGTATTGTTTTTCCAGTATTCCTGCTAGTTTTGTGTTTGGAATTGGCAATGTTTTGGGTTTTACCAGGAGCAGCAATGGCGGTTTTACTGGGTTTTTTTCTCGGTTTGGCAATGTTGACTTTAGTTGAGTATGGAGTTATGAGATATGATCGTTCTAAAAGGAATAAGGTGAGGCTCATTTTATTCCCTGATAAAGATGGCCATTTGCATTTGCATGAACAGAATAAAGTTATTATCAATCCTTTGGATAATAAACTTTATACCGCCGATAAGCAGTTGATTGAAGGACAATGTATTGTGATTCAAGCGGTTGGTGGGGAGTTTGTAGGGCTTGTTCTATCTGATAATAAGTGGCCTGAGCAGTGGCCGAATATGAAGAAAGCTCATGCTCAGATTAAAGTGAGATTTGGAGATTGGCGAGAAGATTGGAGTTTTGAAAAATATTTGAGCAATTTAGCTTTTGATTCTCAGCCTTACATGCCTGAGTCGTATGGTTTTTGTGGTTTGGACTATGAATTTTTTTGCTTTTTTCATTCTCGGTTGCTACTTGATTTCTCGGCCATTGTTGCACGGTTTAAACAATTTAATGAACTCAGGATTCTTTTTGATGTTTTATATCGTTCTTCCGTAATCTTGGAAAGTAAGGTTGAACAAACAAAAGAAATTACAGGTTCACCGGTTGGTATTTTTGTTCGAGAGTATTTGCAAGTTTTGAATAGATATATATTGAGCAAGAGATCAAAGGTAATACTTGATGTTGTCTTTACGGATCAGGCAAAAGCTGATGAAGCTAAACTTCAACGTCAGAGTAAAGAAGATTTATATGCTGTGGAGCTGTCAAGACTATTGCCAGAGTATAAGCCCCGTTCAGTTCTTCGCGCAGAAAAGGAAGTTAGGGTTAGTGATAATGGTTAATTGAAGAATATAAGAGTTCACAATGTGGACTCTTTTTTGATTAGAAGAATAAACCACCAGCGTAAGCTGGTGTGTGCGTTTAAAGGCGAAGC
>CAYSUN010000012.1:0-23786 GCA_964434235.1 uncultured Gammaproteobacteria bacterium
CTGTCCAGTTTGAGGACGTGACTGCGGATATGACCGAGGAATTCGAAGATGACGTGGTTGCTGATTCTCTGACTGAGGAAGATGTGAATCTTCCTGAATGTACAACGGATGAGAACTGCCAGTATTTGGACGATTTCGATTGTTCGGATGGCTGGTTGGTTACTCAGGTTGGTGTGTGCAATTCTGAGGGACATTGCGAGGTCAGTTTTGCTGATCAATTGCAGTGTACAAATGGTTGCGTGGAAACGGGTTGTTTGCCTGGATCCAATTGCAATAATGATGAAGATTGCACTGCCTCGACTGGACAATTTTGTACAGTCGACAACCAAATGTTAGCTTGGCAGGGCCAAGGTGTGTGTTTCGATGGTCTGTGTCAGGGGTGGATGGAGTTTTTTGATTGTCAGGGCGATTGTCAGTCAGGTCAGTGTTTTGAATGTTATTCAGACGTTGACTGCGATGATGATGATGCTTGTACTGATGATCAGTGTGCTCAGGGTTCTTGTGTCCACAAAGAAATCCAAGATTGCTGTATTCCTGATGATCCTTGTGATGATGGGAATATTTGTACTGAGGATTTTGTGGATATGAGTACGTGTGAGTGCGTCCACCTTGAGATTATTGCTTGTTGTCAGTTTGATGCAGATTGCGACGATGGTAATCCGTGTACTGATGGTGGTGGTAAGCAACCGGAGAAATGCATCGACAATCAGTGCTACATTGTGCCGACCCCTAACTATGGGCTATGTGGACCGCTTGGTTCAGGCCTTTGGTGTTATGAAGGTGAGTGCACTTTCTTTGATTGTGATGACGGCGATGTCTGTACGCAAGACTTGGTAGATAGCGACAGTGGTGAATGTTTCCATGCACCTATCTCTGGAGGGCCTGATGACTGTCCTATGTTTGTCAGTTGTGGTACAGATGATGACTGTGGCCAAGGAGGCGGAGTTGTTTGTCTGACCGACACGATTAAGCAGGGGAGTTGGTCGACAGGTAAATGTATTAATGGTCAATGCGAAGTGGTGATCGAACAGTTGGACTGCCCATTTGGGTGCGACAATCTTTCCGGTCAGTGCTTTGATGAGTGTTCAGTTGATTATGACTGTGGTGTCGGAGGCGGAGTTTTTTGTCTGACCGACACGATTAAGCAGGTAGTTCGGCAAACAGGTAAATGTGTTAATGGCCAATGCGAAGTGGTGACGGAACAGTTGGACTGCCCATTTGGGTGCGACAATCTTTCCGGTCAGTGCTTTGAATGTGCAGTTGATCAAAACTGCGACGATGGTCTTGACTGCACTTTTGACATCTGTGAGCAGGGCTATTGTTCAACTGAGACAAAGTGTTACGACATTTTTGATTGTGTTGGCAGTAACTGTATTCACAACACTTTGACAGCTGGTTGTTCTTCGGATGCGGATTGTAATTTTGATCCGATCTGTGATAACACTCTTGGTGGGGTGTTGGAATTTACAGGTGCTTGCTTGGGTAATGGCTTTTGTGAAATGATCCTTCATGAAGATTCCAGTTGGGGTCAGGTGGAAGGTTGTTTTCCTGCGCAACCCTGTGCAGATTCCTCTGAATGTGAATTCGGTGGAGTGTGTGAAAAACATTTCTGTTTTTGGATGAATGGCAAACCTGAGTGTGCTACGGATTGGGATTGCGTTGATTTCAATGCTTGTACCGATGATGTGTGTACGCAGGGTGTTTGCAGTAATCCGGTTCTGGTTGGTGCGATTGGTGTTAGCTGTTCGGAAGAGTATGTTTGTCATCCGGATGGTGTGTGTGGCGAGCGCTACTGTGATGACAATAATTCTTGTACGGATGATGTTTACGAGCTAGACGGATCATGCTCACATTTTACACAGGAGTATTGCGAAGTTTGTGAGTCTGATAATGATTGTGAAATTTTGGCTCACTATTGTGATGGTTCTGAGCCTTTGATTCACATTTACAATGAATGTTTGCCAAGTGGTAAATGTTCTGAGCTGTCGATGCCGTGCGAGTTTTGTTCAGAAGGCGTTTGTCTAGATTGCGAGAGCAATCAGGATTGCGCTGATGATAATCCATGTACAGTTGATAGTTGTGCGAATAACCATTGCCAGAATACGCCAGTAGGAAACTGCGTTCCCTGTGAAGTTGATGCAGATTGTGTTGACCTTGAACCGTTTTGTGATTGGTTTATGGGCGGGGTTGTGATGTACTCAGGCGAGTGCGACCCTTACCTGAATCGATGTGCCAAGAATTGGGTTTTTGAAGATTTGGGGGAAATTGCAATTCATGGCTGTGCTGAACCAATTGAATGCGAGTTTGATGCAGATTGTGCAGATCCATCAGCTTGGTGTACTACTGAAGAAATGTGTCTGTTCCCGTTGCGGAATATCCCACCTACCTCAGAAGATTTGGTCGCGTGTGAGTTCAAAGATGTGCCAGACTTTGCTGAAGTAGCAGTTATCTGGTCCGGCGGGATCGATGAAGGCTATAATTTGGCAATGCCAGACGGTATTTTTGTCACAACTGTTGATGAATTGTGTGGGTCTGGAACTCCTAGTTTTCTGTATAACCTTTGGGATATGCAGTCTGCTTGGGGAAATACAAGTGATCCGGTTTACGCAAAGTGCTATCTTGGCGGAGTTGAAATTGAAGTTATAAATTCGATGAATTCTGAAGGGGTCAAACAAGTGACGCTAACGGGATTCGATTGTTTCTAATTCTAATAATGTAACGCAACATAGAGCGTCTGGTTCATTGAACCAGCGCTCTTTTTTTGTTAGAAGAAAAAACAACAGCGTAAGCTGGTGGTTGCGTTTAAAGGTAAAGCTTTTGAAAATCGTTGATTAAAAGATGATGGTTATTCTTCGGAGGGTTACTTTTTGTCGCCAAAAAGTAACAAAAAGCGCTGGGGCTCCACAATTCGCTACCTGCTTTTTGTGCTTTTATTTTATTGCATGGCGAAATGTTCCCTGCCTGCCGGCAGGCAGGTGCCCCAGGCCCCGCCCTGCTATTTATATATTCCACGGTAAATATAAACGTTAATTATGTAAAATAAGGCTATTTTATAATTTTTTGTAGGTTTGTAATTTGTTGCTTTATTTTTAATATTTTGTCCTTGACAAAAGTTCAAAAACTTGCTAAATTTATATGTTAAATTAAACAATGTTTAAGGGTTATTAAAGTGGATAAATTTCATTAGATTTATCAGTTTTATTTAGCTCTAAAAATGAGCGTTACAAGGTAGTCACTTTGTAACAGTGCTCTTTACAATCTAAGGACAAAAATTAGAAAATTTTTTTCAAATCAAATTTACTTTGGAGGTTAAAGGTACAAAAGTTCACGGTTTCTCAACCTTTTTTTCTTTGGAGGATTTACCATGGTACGACTTATGATTGGTTTGCTGTTTGTCTCGGTTTTCACTTTTTCTGCTTGCGATAATGATACAAGCAATTGTGAAGAAGGTCAGGTTTTTGTTGACGGAGATTGTCTGACAGCGTGTCAGACCAACACAGATTGTTTTAATGCTGGTTTTGGTGGAGGATTTATTTGTAAGCAGTTTGATGAAGTTTACGGTTGTGCTTATGATTCTGAAAACACAGGTGTTCCTTACTCGAATAATGAGTATACTTGCGTAGCCACAACTGAAGTTTGCAATGGTCGAGATGACGATTGCGACGGTCAAGTTGATGAAAACGTTAAGAATGCTTGTGGGGAATGTGGTGACGTTCCCACGGAAGTTTGTGATGGTACAGACAATAACTGCGATGGGCAAATTGATGAAGGTTTGCTCAATGCTTGTGGTCTTTGCGGGCCTGTTCCTGCGGAAATTTGTAATGGCTTGGATGACGACTGTAATGGTCAGATTCCAGCAGTTGAAAATGACCAAGACTTGGATGGATATCGTATTTGTGAAGGCGATTGCAATGACAAAGTACCAGGGATTCACCCTGAAGCAGAAGAGATTTGTGATGGCGAAGACAATGACTGTGACGGATTTGTTATGGCCGGTGAGTGGGATCTAGACAATGACGGTTGGCGTGAATGTGAAGGTGATTGTGATGATACTAAGTCGGATGTTCATCCGGCTGTGACTGAATTATGCAATGGTTTTGATGACAATTGCAATGATGAAGTTGATGAAGGTTTTGATGTTGGTGTTAAATGTAATGGCGTTGGTGTTTGTGGTGTTGGGGTCGTGGAATGTTTAAATAAATTCCAGTCGATCTGTTCAACTATGCCAGAAGCCAGTGCTGATATGTCGTTCTTTGAGCTGTGCTCAGACAACCTTGATAATGACTGCGATGGCAGTGTCGATGAAGGTTGTGAGTGTGATGAGGGTGATTATTTCCCTTGTGGCACGACTGACGAAGGTCAGTGTCAGTACGGTTGGAGAATTTGCCAACACAATGGGACTTGGGGCGAATGCACTGGAGCAATCGATCCTCAAGTTGAAACTTGCAATGGATTTGATGATGACTGCGATGGCAGTGTAGATGAAAACTTTGTCAACTTAGGAGAACCTTGCGCAGTTGGCTTAGGTGCTTGTAAGGGGTATGGAGTTTTCGTTTGTTCAGTTACAGGGATTGAAGTTTGCAACGCTGTGCCAAGCGAACCAAATGAAGAGGTTTGTGATGGCGTAGATAACAGTTGCAATGGTTTTGTTGATGTTGATGGAATTGAAGGTTTGCCATTGCAAGAAAAGTGTTACACTGGGCCAATGGAAGTTATTGGCGTTGGTGTTTGTAAGTCTGGTTTAGCTACCTGCGTTGATGGCGCTTATGGTAATTGTCTAGGTCAAGTTTTGCCCACCGTTGAGGTGTGTGATGGCTTGGATAATGACTGTGATGGCGCAGTTGATGAAGGTGTTTTGAATTCTTGTGGTAACTGCGGACCAAATCCCGAAGAAGTTTGTAATGGACTAGATGATGACTGTGATGGTCAAATTCCTGCTGTTGAAGCAGATAATGATCTTGATGGATATCGAATTTGCGATGGCGATTGCAATGATTTTAATCCAACTGTTTATCTCGGAGCTGAAGAGCTTTGCGATTTACTGGATAATGATTGTGATGGTCAAGTAGATAATGGATTCCCTGATCTTTTGACTGCCTGTTCAGTTGGAGTTGGACAATGTTTTTCTTTTGGTGCGCGAGTTTGTTCGCCAGATGGATTAACCACAGTTTGTAATGCTATGCCGAACGATCCTTCGTTTGAACTTTGTAATGGTTTGGATGATGATTGCGACGGTGCAACTGATGAAGGTTTCTTTGTTGGTGCCCCGTGTGATGGGATTGGTGAATGTGGTGCTGGTGTTCTTGAATGTTTGATTGATGGCACTGGCACGATTTGTTCAACTAATCCTTTAGCTTCAGCTAATCAGTCTGTTTTGGAAGTTTGGGATAATTTGGATAATGACTGTGATGGTGAAGTAGATGAAGATTTTGCTTGCAAAGTAAATGAAACCGCATTTTGTGGAACCAATATTGGTGAGTGCAAAATGGGTTATAAAGTTTGTCAGAATGGTAGTTGGTCAACCTGTTTTGATGATGTTCCACCTGAAATTGAAATTTGTGATGGTCTTGATAACAACTGTGACATGCAGGTGGATGAAGGTCTTTTGAATGCTTGCGGTATTTGCGGAGAAGTTCCCACGGAAATTTGTGATGGTCAGGACAATGATTGCGACAACTTAGTTGATGAAGGATTCATTAATCTAGGTGAGCCGTGTGATGTTGGTCTTGGTCAGTGCAGAGCAGTTGGGACTTTTGTTTGCAGTAACGGTGCAGAGGTTTGTAGTGTGACTGCTGGGCAAGCCCAAATGGAAATTTGTGATGGTTTGGATAATGACTGTGATGGATTGACTGATGAGGGTTTGGGTCTGGGTGTACAATGCCAAGCTCTTGGAATTTGTTCTGCTCAGTATGGGGAGCTCGAGTGTGATCTGTCTGCGCCTGGTGGCGTGGCCTGTTCAACTCGTCCTGGTGGGAGTGAAGATCTTTCTGAAGTGGAAAATTGCGGGGATAACCTAGACAATGACTGCGACGGAAATGTTGATTCACTTGATAGTGATTGTGAATGTGATACTGGTGCAGAAATTGAGTGTGGTGTAACTGATCTTGGTGAATGTCATCTAGGTCTAAAGACTTGTGTTAATGGTCACTGGACTGATTGTTTTGGCAACAAAGATCCTTCAGCTGAAGTATGTGATGGTCTGGACAATGATTGTGATGGATTTGTCATGACTGGTGAATGGGATCTGGACCATGATGGTCAAATGGTTTGTGCTGGTGATTGTAATGACAATGATCCTTTGATGCATTCAGGTCTTACTGAACTTTGCAACGGCAAGGATGATGATTGCGATGGTGTAACTGATGAAGGTTTCTTTATTGGTGTTCCTTGCAATGGACTTGGTGCTTGCGGAGTTGGAGTGTATGAGTGCGCCAATGAATTGGCTTACCGTTGTTCTACTCAACCAGGTGGGAGTGAAGATATGTCTTCGGACGAATCTTGTCTTGGCCTAGTTGATGATGATTGTGACGGTACAGTTAATGAAGGGTGCGAATGCGTTCCTGCAGAAACTCGGGATTGTGGTACTTCCAATACAGCCCCTTGTAAAAAGGGAATTCAAACTTGTAGTGACTCTGGTCATTGGGGGCAATGCCTTGGTGCGATTGAACCAAAGCCAGAAGAATGTAATGGTTTGGATGATGATTGTAATGGTTTTGTACCGATCAAAGAAGTTGACTTCGATGGTGATGGAGTAATGGAATGTGCTGGTGATTGTAATGATCACGATTCGAATATTAATTTTGGTGCAGTTGAAGTTTGCGATCATGTAGATAATGATTGCGATGGTCAAACTGATGAAGGTTTGTTTGTTGGAGCTCCGTGTAATGGTGTTGGTGCTTGCGGAGTTGGAGTTTTGGAATGTGCACCACTTGGTGGAACAGCGATTGTTATTTGTAATACTGAATCAGGCGCAAGTCAGGATCAGTCGTTACCAGAGGTTTGTGGCAACAATGTTGATGATGACTGTAATGGTCTAGTTGACGATGGTTGCATGTGCGATCCTGGTAATTTGGTTGTGGCCGTTTGTGGACCTGGAACAGAGAATGGTATTTGTAAAAATGGTCTTCAGACATGTTCGCCTGATGGTCTAAGTTGGGGCGATTGCTATGGTGCAGTTTTCCCACTTGATGCTGAAATTTGTAATGGTCTTGATGACAATTGCGACAATGTTATTCCCGCTAATGAAGCTGACGCTGATGGTGATGGTTTCCGCGTTTGTGAAGGCGATTGTAATGATCTTGATAATCAGATTTTCCCTGGAGCGAACGAAGTTTGCAATGGGGTTGATGATGATTGTGACGGCGTTGAAGATGAAGGTTGTGAGTATGTTCAATGTAATTTGTGCTGTGGCTTTGGTCTTGGTTTCCCAGTAGTTTGGTGGGGCGGAGATCCGGCCAAGTCTTGGTTTGGTGAAGGCTATTGCGACACTTGGACTGGGACAGTTCAGCAAATTTGTGAGAGAGGAGAATATCCGATCCTTGGATATGAGAATGATGGTTGGGTTGATTGGAATTGTAATATTGGCAATCAATGGGGTGGCTGGACCAATGCTGGCGTACTTTGGTGCGTTGATCAGGATGGTGTAGCCGTAAACTATGAAGTTGTCAGTGGACAAGTTGATCCAGCTCAGCCTAATCCTGAAGGCGAAGTTATTCTGCTCAACAATCTTTGTCTTTAGTAATTATTAGTAATTAAACACAAGGGTCTAGTTAAACTTAACTAGGCTCTTTTTTATTAGAAAAAGGTAAAAGTAAATTGAAAAAGTTAAAAGTGTTAAGTGTTAAGTATTAAGTGAATAAACGATAAACAGTAAGCAATAAACCAGCTTAAGTAGTTGCTCTATGCTTTATGCTCTATGCTTAATGTTCCATGTTCTATGATTTATGATCAAGTGTTTAAATGTTTTAATGTTCTATTTTTAGATAATATGTGTTATAATTTAAGCGTAGTTTAGATAATAACTACCAAATTTTGTTATGAAAAAAAATTCTAAAATAAAAATGCCAATTGATGCAGTAATTGCTGTTACTTATCGTTGTAATTCTCGTTGTGTTATGTGTAATATTTGGCAAATTAAGGACTTTCCTGAGGTCGGTCCTGACTTATATTTAAAACTGCCAGCCTCTCTTCAAGATGTAAATATTAGTGGAGGTGAACCATTTTTAAGGCGAGATTTAGTTGAAATTATTCATAATGTCAAAAAAGCTTGTCCACGGGCCAACATTAACATTTCCACGAATGGATTTTTGGTTGATACAATTAAACGAGTATTGCCTAAAATTAAAAGAGTTTATCCACAAATTGCTATATCTATTTCAGTTGATGGAATTGGTCAAATGCATGAAGATGTTCGACGCGTGCCAGAGGCTTGGAATAAAGTGGTTGAAACGATTCAATTTTGTAGTGAATTGTTGGGTAAAAAAAAGGTAAAAGTAGCTTTTACGCTTAATGATCTGAATTATAAACAACTGAACGAAGCTTACATTTGGAGTAAAAAATTGGGGATTGAGTTTACTATGGCCGTGGCTCATTCTTCGGAAATGTTTTTTTCTAAGGAAAATGTAATTGATGTTGATCCAGGTTTTTTGGAAGAAGAATTTAAAAAAGTGATTAAAAAATTATTAAAATCAATTAACCCAAAAGATTGGGCAAGAGCGTATTTTGTTGATGGACTTTTGAAAATTGCTAAAGGTAAAAAAAGACCATTGGAATCTTACGCTGGTGAAGATTTCTTTTATTTAGATCCTAAAGCTGATATTTATCCTTCAGTTGTTGATAATTTAATTATGGGCAACCTTGAAAAAGCAAATTTTAAAGATGTTTGGTTTAGCGCTGAAGCAAACAAGGCCAGAGCGGATGTTCAAGGTTTTGAAAATAATTATTGGATGGTTTGTACTGCTCGAAGTGCAATCAAAAGAAATCCTTTGAAAGTTGCTAATTGGATTTTTCAAAATAAGTTACCACTTGATTGGTGGAGAAAAAATAATTAAATATGTCGCAGTCGATAAAAAGTTTTTTTTCTAATAAAACGCTTGAGCATACGTTTAAGCTTTATGTTCTAGTCGTAATTATTTTAGCACTTTTTAGTTTAGTTGCTATCAATTTTGTTGCCCCAGAAATAGTTTTAGGTTTAAATATTTTTATCTTTAGTTTAATTTTTTTGATTGAATTTCCTCAAGTTGGAATTTATTTAATGGTTTTATTATTCCCATTTTTGAATTGGCAATTTGTGTGGCAGAGTTGGAATATTCCTTATGTTGATTTGATTGCTATTATGACTTTAATTGCTTTGGTCTTTGGCAAATTGTTAGATTATTTTCATGAAGAAAGTAAAACAAAGACTGAGCCATGGTATAAAAGTTGGCCAGGTTTAATTTTTGCTTTAGCGTTTTTTATGGCTAGTAGTTTGGCTATGCTTCATAATATTCATCTAGATCAAGCTATGAAGTATTTGTTAAGGCCAATTATATTTTTTTATTTGATGTTTGTGGTTTTACCTTTTAACTTGATTGAAAATAAAAAACAGTTGCAAATGGTTTTGAAAATGTTTTTAGCTTCTGGTTTGTTTGTGGCTTTTTCTGGCTTTTTGTCAGTTCTGTTGAGCCGAGGACCAAGTTGGTTTGTTTACAGGGCAGTGCCTTTCGATTTTTGGGGTTTTATGCCGATGGGTGGCAATCACAATGCTATTGCTGAAACCTTGATTGTAGTTATTCCTTTAACGATTATTTTGTATATATTATCAAATAAAGTCAGACAGCGCGGTCTGTATATTTTGGCAATTCTGTTTATGACTTTTGTTTTGCTTCTAACTTTTTCTCGTTCTGGTTGGTTGGCGCTTTTAATTGAATTACTTATTTTGTACGGTATTAGATATAAATATAAAATAAATAATTTAGTTATTATAAGTTTGGTGGTCTTAGTTATTTTGGTGCCGATGGTTTTATATTTTACAGTTTGGAATCAAGTGGATTGGATCCAAAGTTCAAATTCTAATCGACTTTTGCTCAGTGGCATTGCTTTTGATTATTTTCGGCAAAATCCAATCATCGGTAATGGTTTGAATACTTTTCAGTCTATTGTTGGTCAAACTTTTATTTATAAGGTTGAATTTGGTGATCCTTTGGAATCGCACGGTTTTGTGCAAAAGATTGCTACAGAATCTGGTCTTTTGGGTTTAATTAGTTTTTTTGCTTTGCTCGGTTATTTTGCTTTTGAATATTTGAGAGGTTTTAAGCAGGCTCAGTATTTAACGAACAAAAGAATCATTACATGTTTTATTATGATGTTTGCTGGAATAGTTTTCTTTGAAATCTTTTCCACGTCCTATTTTGTGTCAGTCATGTGGTTGCCAATTGGTGTGGGGTTAGCAGGAGTAAAATTATCTAAATAATATGAGTCAAGAAATATACAAAAAATTTTTATCAGGTGGATTTGAAAAACTGAACAGTCAATCTTCAGGGCATATTATTAATTTATATCGATACAATTACAGTCAGTATTTATCACAAGATAAAAAAGCTAAAATCTTAGACGTTGGTTGTGGTATGGGGCATTTTTTACAATTTTTAGCTCAGGCTGGTTATGATGATTATTTAGGCGTAGATATTTCTGATCAAAGTATTCGGTATTGTCAAGAAAAAGGTATTGCTAAAGTTCGTTTAATCAATAGTTTGTCAGAATATTTAAATATGTGTCCAATGTTTGATTTGATTGTTTTGAATGATGTTATCGAGCATTTCCCGAAAGAGGAAATTTTGGACATCTTGAAAAAGATTTATCAAAAATTAAATGTAAACGGGAAGATTATTATTAAAACTGGTAACATGTCATCTTTGGCTGGGCTTAGAATTCGTTACAATGATTTTACCCATGAAGCTGGCTTTACTGAATATAGTTTAAATCAAGTTTTGCATTATTGTGATTTTCAGGAAATAAATATTTTTCCATATTTGTATCCGAAAAATAAAATAACCAGAGTTGTTCGATTTATTTTTCAAAAAATAATTCATTTTTTTTGGCGAGCTATGTATTTCTTTGAATATACTGAGCCACCGAAAATTGTTGATGAGCTAATTTGTGCGGTAGCTCGGAAGTAATAATTTTTAAGAAAAAAATATGATCAAAATCAGTTACATTATTGGACGATTGTCTTATGGCGGAGCAGAAAAACTTTTGTTAGATATTTGTCGTAAAATTGATAAAAGTAAGTTTGAAGTTGAAGTTTTAGTTTTGCAAGAGAATAACCCCTTAGCTGAAGAATTTGAAAAACAAGGAATCAATCTTAAGTTTTTTCATAAAAAGAAAAAGCTAGATTTTCGAGTAATTAAAAATATGGCTGAATATTTACAAAGAAGCAAGCCAGATATTGTGCATACACATTTATTTGCTGGTGATTATTGGGGTGGTAAGGCGGCGATCAAAGCGAACATTACTAATATTATTAGCACCAAGCATGATATTTTGTTGGAAAGTTTTTGGCGAAGTCGTTTTGGTCGAATGATGAGAAGAAAATTTACATGGGTAGTAGCAATTTCCAAAGCAACTAGAGATTATTTGATTGGTCAGGAAAAAATTGATGTGGACAAAGTTACAGTTATTTATAATGGAATAGATGTTAATAAGTTTTATGTTGAAAAACCAGCACTTTTTGCTGAAGAAAAATTAGTCATTGGTTCGATCGGTCGATTGAGTAAAGAAAAAGGCCATAAGCATTTAATCCGAGCCTGTCGATTTTTAAAAAATAAAAATTGGGAACTTGTTTTTGTGGGTGAAGGTCCCCTGCGAAAAGATTTAGAAGTTCTGACTGGAACTCTTGGTTTGGAAAGCCAAGTTAAATTTGTTGGAGAAAAAAATGATGTTAGACCTTATCTAAATACTTTTGATGTTTTTGTTTTGCCATCTATTAGTGAAGGTTTAAGTTTGGTCGTGCTTGAAGCAGCTGCTTCTGGGCGAATGATTGTAGCTACCAATGTTGGCGGTGTGCCGGAAATTATTCAAGATCAAGAAACTGGTTTATTATTTAAACCTAAAAATATTGAACAATTGGTAAAGAAATTAAACTGGATTAGTGAACATCATGATTTGGCTATAAAAATGGCTAAGAATTTACAGCAAAGCGTAGTAGATAAATACGATATTAATCAAACTGTAAAACAATACGAAAAATTATATGAAAGTACTTTTAATAAATAAATTTTATTATATTAAGGGTGGTAGTGAGAGAGTGTTTTTTAATACTAAAGAATTATTGGAAAAAAATGGCCATCAGGTTATTTGTTTCTCCATGAAAGATTCGAGAAATTTACCTAGCTCCTATGAAAAATATTTTGTTCCGTACGTTGATTTTCAAAATAAAAAAAAGTGGTTACGAAAAGTTTTGCGTTTTATTTACTTCAAAAAATCAGCTAAGAGTTTAGCGCAATTAATTGCTCAAGAAAAACCAGACATTGCGCATTTGCATAATATTTCTCATCAAATAACTCCAGCAATTCTTAAACCCTTAAAAAAGTTGAATATTCCAGTTGTGCAAACTTTGCATGATTACCAAATAATTTGTCCGAACTATCGTTTGTTTAATAAAGATAAAGTTTGTGAAAAGTGTTTTCAGCACAAATATTATAAGTGCACAATCAATAAGTGTGTCCAAGAACAATGTTTACCCAGCTTGTTGTCCAGCTTGGAACTTTATCATCAATGGGTTGGTAAATATTATAAAGAAAAAGTGGATTTGTTTATTTCTCCAAGTAAATTTTTGAAAGATAAAGTACTTGATTGGGGATTGGAAAGACCGATTGAGGTTTTGCCAAATTTTTTGAAAGTCGCTAATTTTGAACCTGATTATAATAATGATAATTATATTCTTTTTGTAGGTAGATTGAGTCAAGAAAAAGGTTTGCTCAGCTTATTGTCTGCGATGAAGGAATTGCCAAATATAAATTTAAAGGTTGTTGGTGATGGACCAGAAAAAATAAAAGTCCAAAGATATATTTCCATAAACAAGTTGAATAATGTGGATTATTTGGGCGCCCAATATGGCGAAGACCTTGTATCATTAATTAAAAAATCTAAATTTGTTGTTGTGCCATCGACTTGGTATGAAAATTATCCAATTTTAGTTATTGAGGCGATGGCTTTGGGTAAGCCAGTTTTAGCTTCTCGTTTGGGTGGATTAGTGGAAATGGTTAAAGAAAATGAAACTGGTTGGTTTTTTGAAGCTGGCAATAGTCAAGATTTACAAATGAAAATTAAACAAAATTATAACTCTGAAAATCTTAAGTTGCTGGGCAAAAATGCTCGAGCTCAAGTTGAGAAAATGAATTGTGCAAACAAACATTATGTAGAACTGATTAAGATTTATAATCGTTTAGTGAACAAAAGTAATTCCTTAAATTTAGGATAAATGAGACAAAGAGTATCTTTTTTATTTATACTTTTTATTTTAATATTAACCCCTTTTGTAATTCAAGGGGCTGATTTGAATCATGACAAATATCCTAAATTGGCTAATTTGTTTTTTCGTTGGGATATAACGGCTTCAGAAGCCAAAGAATTGTCCAAGTGGGATATTTTAATAATTGACATGGATGTGCAGACCTATTCGCCAGAAAGTTTGAAATTGCTGAAAAAATATAATCCGAATATTAAACTTTTGGCTTATATTGCATCTCAAGAAATCCGAGGAGATTCTGGTTCACTAAATGGTACATTACGACAAAAACTTTATAATCAAATAAATTCGAAGTGGTGGTTAAAAGATTCTTCTGGAAATAAAGTTGCTTGGTGGGCACCAAATCCAATGATTAATATTACAGCCGAAGCACCATTGATTGGTGGTAAAAGAGCTTATGATGTGATTCCTCAATTTGTTAAAAATGAACTAATGGGTTCTGGTTATTGGGATGGTGTTTTTTATGACAATGTTTGGGATGATATTTCTTTTATGTCTGATTTTAATATTGATTTAGATCAAAATGGCAGTCCAGATTCTATGGCTGATATTAATTTTAAATGGAAACAAGGCATGGAAACTTTGCTCAGCAACACTCGACAATTACTTGGGCCGGATGCCTTGATTGCTGGAAATGGTGGAGAGGTTTTTTATAAATATATGAATGGTGCTTTGTATGAGCATTTTCCATATAAGGGATGGGCTGAAACTTTGAATAAGTATAAGTTTATGAATAGCAATGGTTATCAACCAGCCTTAAGTATTTTAAATTCAAATGTTAATAATACAGCTAAGCAAGATGATTATCAAAAAATGCGTTTTGGTTTAACGAGTGCTTTACTGCATGATGGTTATTATAGCTTTGATAATGGTGATCAATCGCATCGAGAAACTTGGTGGTACGATGAGTATGAGGTTTATTTGGGTAATCCAGCTGGAAATGCTTTTAATGTTAGTTCTGGTTCAACCAGTTTTAGTCAGGGTGTTTGGCGCAGAGATTTTAAAAATGGATTAGTGCTTGTTAATTCAACTAATCAGGAAAAATATGTTGAACTTGGTGGAGAATATGAAAAATTACATGGCGTGCAAGATACTTGGGTAAATGATGGTTTGTTTGTGGATGGTGTAACTATTCCTGCTCAAGATGGTTTAATTTTGCTTCGTCCAATTGGAGAAATTTCTAAAGCAACCTATATCAATGGTTCATTTGCTCGAGTATTTAATGAATTTGGGCACGTTGCTCGCAGTGGATTCTTTGCATACAATGAAAATTTTAAAGGGAGTAGTCAGATTGTTGAGCGTGATTTAGATGGCGATGGCTTGGTTGAAATTTTAGTTGCTGGCGTCAGCAAGGTTGATATTTATAATCATGATAAAACTTTAAGAAAATCTTTTTATCCTTACACAGAAAATTATAACAAAGGGATAAATATAACGGTTGGTGATCTTGATAATAATGGTACTTTGGAAATTGTGACTGGCACGGAGAAAGGTGGCGGTCCACATATTCGAATTTTTAATAGTGAAGGGGAACTTATTAATCCAGGTTTTTTTGCTTATGGTCCAGAGTTTCGAGGCGGAGTAAATGTGGCAATTGCTGATTTAGAAGGGGATGGTTGGTATGAAATAATTGCAGGAGCTGGTTTTGGCGGTGGACCGCATGTTCGGATTTTTGCGCCAGACGGCCGATGCATCAATCCAGGTTTTTTTGCTTATGATCCAAATTTTCGAGGCGGGGTAAATGTGTCCGCTGGTGATGTTAATGGTGACGGAATTGATGAAATAATAACTGGACCAGGCAAAGGAGGTAGTCCTGAAGTTAAGATTTTTGATAAAAATGGAAAGCAAAGTTTAGCCAGTTTTTATGCTTTTGATCAAGAAGATCGCGGTGGGGTAAAAGTTATCGTTAATGATATGGATGGTGATGGCAAGGCTGAAATTATTGCTACAACAACAAATGTGTTTACTCTTTTTGGTTTTAATAATTAATCTATAAATAAGTATGGGAAAATTTGCTCGGTATAAAATGTATACAAAAACTTTATTAAAGTATTATTTCACCCAAAAACCAAAGCTAGCTATTTTGGTGGTTTTGAGTTTATTGGTATTTATTTGGATCAGTTTAACAGTTCATAGAATAATGATTAATCCTGTTTATTCGGCTGAACGAACTGGGTTAGTGAAGTTGGGTGAAGATGGTTTTGGTTTATTAATATTATTTATTAAACCATTTTTTGTGTATATAGCAGGCTTGCTTATTTTGAAACAAATTAAAGAGGAAAAGTAAAAGTTAAAAGTAAATTGAAAAAGTTAAAAATTAAAAGTTAAAAGTAAGTAAAAAAGCAAACAGTATTAAGTATTAAGTATTAAGTATTAAGTAAAAAAAATAAAAGTTAAAAGTTAAAAGTAAATAGTAAGTAAAAAAGCAAACAGTGTTAAGTGTTAAGTATTAAGTAATAAGTAATAAGTATTAAATTTTCCTTGTTTTCTTGTTTTTATGTTTTATTGTCCGATGAGCCATAGACTATACGGACTCCGTACTTTACGTCGGAGATTAAGTGTTTAAATGATTAAGTGGTTTATTGTTTTAATGATATTCAATATGAATCTCGAGCAACCAACAATCGAACAAGCAAGAGCACGCGGGCTAATCGCTGGGCTGGATAGTTTTCAGCAAAGTCATTTGAATAGACTAATTGCTGAATATGAAGAA
Organism: uncultured Gammaproteobacteria bacterium; assembly: GCA_964434235.1. Taxonomy (GTDB): domain Bacteria; phylum Patescibacteriota; class Patescibacteriia; order UBA11705; family JABHMO01; genus JABMRF01. The sequence continues at coordinate 16,221 of CAYSUN010000012.1, forward strand.
CATTTCGGACAAGAAAACCTAGCCGATTTGGAAGCCCTGGCTGATAAAGGTGATGCCAAAGCAGGGAAAAAATTTATGGCTATAGTTGATAAGCTGAAGGAGATTGTTGATTTTTTAGCTACAAAAGAAATAGGATTAGGAAAAGTAGTGAAGGGTAAACTTCAAGGAAATGATGAAGCGGTTACTTGTATTGATCCTATGTTGAAAGATTATTATGGGGAAGTTTTTACTTTGCCAGCACTATCTAGTAATGGGAAGGTCCTTGTGTCAAGGTTTAATGGTCAAGTTTTTGAATTACCAGAGGAATCTGTGGCTAGGTTATACAATGATAAAGACGAAAAAATGGGAATAAAAACAAAAATTATTACAAGCAATAATTGGTCGCATGATGTTATTGATTTACAAAAGTTTATGGGTGTTAATGTTGGTGATGAGTTACAGCTTACTGAAGAAGGTAAAAATAATCCTAATTTGTTAGAGGTTCATAACGCTAATAAATTAAAAGTAATTGCGTTTGTTTTGATAGACGAAAATCATGAAGATGATGAAGATGATTTTGATGTGTATGTTGCCCTTGAGTTTATCGTTGAAGATAAAAGTGGGGCAGAGCCTAAAATGGTGGAAAAGGTACATCTTTGCAAGGTTCTTAAGGTTCAGAAAAATTTCAAAAAAATAAATTAGAATATAAACTTTAGAATAAGTATGAGTTTAGAAACACCAAACATAGAACAAGTAAGAGCACGCGGGCTAATCGCTGGGCTGGATAGTTTTCAGCAAAGTTATTTGAATAAACTAATTGCTGAATATGAAGAACATTTCGGGCAAATAAAATTAGATGAGCTAGAAGTACAGATCAATCGAGGTGATAGAAAAGCTAGGCAAATATATATGGCGATAGTTGATAAGTTGAAGGAGATTGTTGATTTTTTAGAAAATAAAGAAACAGAATTGGTTACCGTGAAAGGAAAGCTTTTTGGGAATCATGAATCAGTTGTTTGCATAGACCCTAGATTGAAAGATTATTTTGGATTGGTATCTGTTTTATCGGAGCCTCCTCTTGATGGGAAAGTCTATTTGCCAATAGGGAGGCAACCTTTGGAGCTTCCTGAGGAATCGGTGGCTAAATTTTACACTAATGATGATTATGCATTTGGCAGAGCACAAAAAATTGTTATAGGTAATCATAAAGCAGAAGGCGTATTAAATTTACAACAGTATTTGGGGGTTAATGTCGGTGATAAATTTCAGCTTACTGAGTATGGTAAAAAAAATCCAGATTGTGTGTTGTTTCAGGGGGCTAATGAGCTGTCTGTAGTTGGTTTTATTTTTGACAATGTTCTTTTTTGGCGTCGGGGGATTTTTGTTGCCCTTGAGTTTATGGTTGAAGATAAAAATGGACCAGAACCTAAAATGGTGAAAGAAGTATTTGTTAGTGATGCTCTTGAAGTCTGGAAAAATTTCAAAAAAATAAATTAGAATATAAACTTTAGAATAAGTATGAATTTAGAAGCACCAAATATAGAACAAGTAAGAGCACGCGGGCTAATCGCTGGGCTGGATAGTTTTCAGCAAAGTCATTTGAATAGACTAATTGCTGAATATGAAGAACATTTCGGACAAGAAAACCTAGCCGATTTGGAAGCCCTGGCTGATAAAGGTGATGCCAAAGCAGGGAAAAAATTTATGGCTATAGTTGATAAGCTGAAGGAGATTGTTGATTTTTTAGCTACAAAAGAAATAGGATTAGGAAAAGTAGTGAAGGGTAAACTTCAAGGAAATGATGAAGCGGTTACTTGTATTGATCCTATGTTGAAAGATTATTATGGGGAAGTTTTTACTTTGCCAGCACTATCTAGTAATGGGAAGGTCCTTGTGTCAAGGTTTAATGGTCAAGTTTTTGAATTACCAGAGGAATCTGTGGCTAGGTTATACAATGATAAAGACGAAAAAATGGGAATAAAAACAAAAATTACTATGGAAGAAGGTTGGCCTCTTTTTATTATTGATTTACAACAGTATTTGGGCGTTAATGTTGATGACGAGTTACAGCTTACTGATGAAGGTAAGAATAATCCTAATTTATTAGAGGTTCATAACGCTAATAAATTAAAAGTGATTGCGTTTGTTCATGTTTTGGATGATAAAGATGGTGTGTCTGTTGCTCTTGAATTTATGGTTGAAGATAACAGTGGATCAGAACCAAAAATGGTGAAAAAAGTATTTACTAGTGATGCTCTTGAAGTTTGGAAAAATTTCAAAAAAATAAATTAGAATATAAAGTTTCAAATAATTTTATTTATATGAAGAAAAAAACACCTATTAATCTTGAATTGTCTGACTCAGAACAGAGTTTAGAAAAAATTGAAGAAGAAATAATTGAGGCAGTAGAAAAAACAGGCAAAAAAAATGTTATTGTTAATATTTTTACTTATCCGCACAGGCAATTAAAAAAGCGTTGGCAAGTTCGTTATAAATTTAACAAAAAACATTTAGTCATGGATTCAATAATTGCTGGGATAGTTTTATTTTTGATCGGACTGAATATTTTTTGGATGTGGGGTGGTTTTCATTACTTCGGAGATAAAATTGAAGTTGAGTTAATTACCAAACAAGAAAGTGTGGGACTAGCTGATTATGTTGATGTTGAAGTAAAATATTCTAATGACAATAAGTTTGCTTTGCAAGATTTTAATTTAACCTTAACTTTGCCAGATAATTATGAGCTCATTTCTGTGTCAAAAGATGATTATGATTATAACCATAATACTTTAGCTCTTGGCGATTTGAAGTCAGGTGCAAATGGAAGTTTTGATATAAAATTGCAAGCTTTTGGTGATACGGGCACGGCTGAAAATTTAATTTTGAATGCTTCTTATTACAAAACAAACAAAAAAGGTGAACGACTTTGGGGACAATTTTACAAGACAGTAGTGCAAAAATTTGTAATTAGTTCGACTTTTATTGAAGTTGATGTAACTGTTCCTACTCAGTTGGTAAAAAATCAAGTTTTTACAATTCCATTTAAAATTATAAATAGAAGTGACCAATATTTGAAGGATATTACTTGTGAAAAATTAGAGCTCAGAGTTTTTTGGGATAATTCAATTATCGCGTCAGAAGATGGCTATATTGTTCAGGATTTTCAACCTGGCCAGGAAGTTGAGTTTGTTGTCAATCATACGGCTTGGTCTGAAGATACCAATGATAAGTCATTATATTACGAACTTATTTGGACTAAAAACGGTAAGGAATTTAAGCAATGGGCCAATGGTCAATCGGTTAAGGTTTTTGATCCGGCTTTGAACTTTAATTTTAAGCTGGATGTGGACGGAGCAGTTACACCAGGTGATCTTGTGCCAATGACTATTTCTTATAAAAATGAAGGTAATTATACAATTGAAAGTTTAGTTATTAAATTAGATTTTGGAAGTAATTATTGGGAATTAAATAAATTTATCAGTGAAGATAATATTTATGCGCAAACGTCTGACGGCGTACAATATTTGGTTTGGGATTACAAAAAGATTCCTTCGTTAGGTATTATTCAACCGGGTGAAAGTCGAGTTTTTGAAGTTCAGGTGCCAATTAAAAGTCGTATTTCTGGTGTGTCCAGCGTGAATGTTGGTGCAAGTTTGATTGAAGAATATAAGGTTGAAGGTCAGAGTGTACAAGTTTATGGTAATAATGAAACTGTAAAATTGAATTCTAATTTTTCCATGCAAGTTTATCCAATGTATTTTGCTTCAACAGGTGATCAGCTTGGTCGAGGACCTATTCCGCCTCGAGTTGGTCAAGAAACAAAGTATTGGATTTTTGTAAAAATGATTAATGATATTAACGATGTGAGCAATGTTTCCGTTCATGTAAAATTGCCTTTCAATGTAGTTTGGTTAGATGAAAGTAGCGTTTCAGTTGGGGATCCACTTGTTTATGATTCTGAAACAAAAACTGTTAATTGGAAAATTTCAAAGGTGCCAGCTGGTTCGGAAAATATTGGATTTGCTTTTCAAGTTGCCATCATTCCAACAGAAGTACAAAAAGGCACTTATCCATTACTTTTAAGTGAAACTAAGGTTAGCGGTTCTGATCAATTTACTGGTAAGCTGATTGAGAAGAATTTAGGTTCTATTTCAACAAAACTTATTTATGATGAAATTGGTAAGGTAAAGGACGGCGTTGTTAAATAAAGTTTAATTTTTAGTGTTGCTCGTTTAATTAACTCTTTGCATATCGTGGAGGTTGTTATGCCTAACTCTTTGTCAGACATAGATCAAGATCCTTGGTATTTTGATGCTAGCGTTTGGTGTAAGATTTTGATGCTTGTAGCAGTTGTGGCGATTGGAGTAGTTTCTTTTGTGGCTTATCAAATGTGGTTTCAAAGAGTTTTTAATTTGCTCGGTTTATCGTTCATCGTGTGTCTTGGAATTGCTTTTGGCATTGAACCAATTCAGGATTTTTTGGATTGGATTAAAGCAAAAGTATAAAATTAGCGAAAAAGTATCTTCAGCAAGTTGAGGATACTTTTTATTTTAGCACTCTCTTGACATGACTGCTAATTGTTTGTTAAAATGGTATTATGTTTGATTTGAATAAACTATTAATTTGTAATGACTAATTAAAAACTAAATAAGTTGAAGAATTGGAATTTTAGCAGTTTGTTTTTAGAATAATTAGGTGAATTAGTTTAATTAGAGCAATTAGTATAATTAGTGTAATTAGTATAATTAGTGTAATTAGTATAATTAGAATAATTAGTATAATTTAAAGTAAAAACCTGTGCCAACTGAAAGACAAAAAAATATACTTCGAAAAATGATTGAAATTTTTATTAAAGATGCTCAACCTTTAGCTTCTGGCTTTTTGGTTGATAAAGTAGATCAGAAAATCAGCCCAGCTACCATTAGAAATGAATTAGTTGCTCTTGAAGAAGAAGGTTATATTTTTCAACCACACACTTCAGCTGGAAGAGTTCCAACAGAAAAAGCTTATCGATTTTATGTGGAAAATTATCTTGATAAAAGTAAAGTTTTAAGTAATATAGAACAGAAAATATTAGTAGAAATCCAATCTCAAGAAGCTGACGATCGCTTGAAAATTAAAAATTTTGCAAAAAAAATTGCTGAATTGTCCAAGCAGGGTGTGATGGTAACTTTTGCTGAATGTGATAATTATTACACTGGTTTATCAAATATATTTTCTCAGCCAGAATTTAACAGTTCAGAATTAGTTGTAAATCTATCTTCAGTTATTGATCATTTAGATTCAAATTTAGTTGAACTTGATGAGCGTGACTTTGATGAGCCTGAGGTTTTGATTGGTTCAAAAAACCCAATTGGTTGCGATTGTAGTTTAGTTGTTTTTAAATATAAATTAGGAAAATATAAAGGTATCATTGCTTTGATCGGTCCAATGCGTATGGATTATCAAAAGAATTATGCCCTTGTGAAAGAGTCAATAAAACTCCTTACATAGAACATAGAGCATGGAGCATAGAACATGGAACATAGAATATAAACTTTAGTATGAGGGAAGGGTATCAGAAAAAATTAGAACAAAAAGCAAAGAAATATGCTCATTTGGTATATCGGATTTCTGTTGAATTTCCAAGGGAATAATTGTATGGATTAACAAGTCAAATAACGAGGGCGGCCATTTCTGTCGCTTAAAATATTGTTGAAGGTTATGCAAGAAATAGAATAAAGGAACAGATTAGATTTTTTGAGATTTCTTACGCATCACTAAAAGAAACAAAATTTTTGCTAGAATTTTCAAGGGATGAGAAGTTAATAAATAATAATCAGTATGTTGAAGTTGCTAAATTGGCAGATGAATTAGGTGCAATGATTTGGGGGGTTATTAATAACAAAAAAGTAAATTTATAAAAAATAGTGTCATAAGCTTTTGCTTTATGCTCTATGATTAATGATCTATGAAGAAACCTAAAACAAATAATAAGTCTACAAAAATTGAAAAAGATTGTGAAAATTGCGTTGAATATTTAAACGGTTGGAAACGGGCTCAAGCTGATTATCAAAATTTAGTTAAAGAATCAGAAGAAAGAAGAAAAGATTATGTTCAGTACGCTAATGCCAACATGATTATAGAATTGTTGCCAATCTTGGATAATTTTAAATCTGCTTTTAGCCAAATTCCAGATAATGAGAAGGATAGTCCTTGGGTAATCGGATTTGGCTATATTAAAAAACAGTTAGAGGATTTTTTGGGCCAAAATGGAGTTGAGGTAATAAAAACTGTTGGGGAAAATTTTGATTTAAGTCTGCATGAGGCTGTAGAAAACAATGCAAATACGCAAAATATTGCATCTCCAGAATCCGAAATAAACAAGGCAGACGAAGGTGTAATTATCAAGGAAGTTAGAGCTGGCTATACATTGAACAAAAAAGTTATTCAAGTTGCCAAGGTTATTGTTCAAAGTTCAAATAATGAGAAAGAACAAGCTGAGTAATAGATTGTTCTTAAGTTGAATATTAAAAAATATCAAAATAAATTTATGAGGTTTAACATGGAAAAACCAACAAGCAGTGAAAGTGTTGTGTTATTAAAAGAAAAATATTTTCAGATCTTGGATAATCTTAAACAAAAGTATAAAGAACGGATAAAGGATTCATTGTCTGATAATGGAGAATTCTCCAAGGAATTCACTAAAGTTTTGCAAAAAATTTTACCAAATCCTGAAATTCTTAATCTGACCGATTCTCTGAGTCCGTATATAAATCAAATGTTTCAAGCTCGTTTAATAACAACTGACGAAGCAGAAGAACTTTTGCGCATTTTACAAGATTCAGAGGGTAAGGATAATTTTGAAACTTTTGCTCTTTTGCAATTGCTAGCTGAGATTAATTTAAATAATGAATAATTATAAATAAATATTTAAAATAAGTTTTACGGAATATCCAAGATAATATCAGTTGCATGAAATTTTTATTATCTTGTATAAAATCTTGTAAATCTTGTAATGTCAATATGGGTAAAATTTTAGGAATTGATTTAGGCACAACTAATAGTTGTATGGCGATTGTTGAAGGTGGTCAGCCAAAAGTTTTAGAAAATAAAGAAGGTAACAGAACCACCCCTTCAATTGTGGCAATTAGTAAGACTGGAGAGCGTTTGGCTGGTTTATCTGCCAAAAGACAAGCTGTAACAAATCCAAAAGATACAGTTTTTTCAATTAAACGTTTAATAGGACTTCGTTACACAGATAAGGAAGTTCAGTCTGATAAAGGTACTTTACCTTACGAACTTATTCAATCTGGTGAAGGTGTAAAAGTAAAAATGGGGGACAAAGAATATTCTCCACAAGAAGTTTCAGCTATGGTTTTGCAAAAATTAAAAGCTGATGCAGAAGAAAAATTAGGTGAGAAAATTGATGAAGCAGTAATTACTGTGCCAGCTTATTTTAATGATGCACAAAGACAAGCCACAAAAGATGCTGGAGAAATTGCAGGGTTAAAAGTTCGTAGAATAATTAACGAACCAACTGCTGCAGCTTTGGCTTATGGTTTTGACAAAAAGAAAGGTCAGCAAATTGCTGTTTATGATTTAGGT
>CAYSUN010000013.1:0-23687 GCA_964434235.1 uncultured Gammaproteobacteria bacterium
AATATAAAATTGTAACAGCTGTAATTAGTCAAGAAGATTCAATTATGGGTGATGTTTTTGAAGGTCTAGCAAATTTTCTTACTACTTTATACGAAGCAAATATTATTATTGTTGCTCGTGAAGATGGAGACGGACAAATCAAATGTAGCTTACGAACAACCAAAGACAATATTGATGTTTCCAAACTGGCACAGAAATTTGGTGGTGGCGGACACGCAAAAGCAGCTGGTTTTTCCTTCGCCGGAAAACTTGAAAGGTCAGAAAAAGGTTGGCGTGTAATCCAAAATTAAAAGTAAAACATATATTTTAAAAACAAAAAATCCGAATATTCGGATTTTTTGTTTTTATTTATTTTTGATCTTTAATTTCTTCTTCGCCACCAACAATTTGTGAAAAAGTCACAACAGTATCTCCAGCTTGTTTAAATCTCATCAATCGTACACCTTGTGTATCACGACCAAGCTCACTAATACTCTTGAATGGTAATCTGATTACTTGACCTTTCTGAGAAATCACTAAAATATCTGAATCTTTATTTTCTTCTTTATCAACCACAACACCTCGAATTACCTTTCCTGTTTTACTTGAAACTTTCAAAGTTCTGATTCCACCACCACCACGATTTTGAAGTTTATAATTTGATAAATTTGATCGTTTACCAAAACCATTTTCTGCTAATGTTAAAACTTGTAATTCTTTTTCTTGCGTAGGATCAACTATACCAACTCCAACTAATTTATCATCAGCTTTTAATCTTATTCCTCTGACGCCAGAAGCGGTTCTACCCATAGTTCGAACATTACCTTCAGAAAAACGAATAGCTTGACCTCGGGCAGAAATTAACATCATTTGTTTTTTGCCATCAGTAGCAAAAACCCAACGAAGACGATCTCCAGGTTTAAGTTTAATGGAAATCAAACCACTTCTTCGAACATTAGCAAAATCTTCCACAGCAGTTTTCTTAACTGTTCCATTTTCTGTAACCATGAATAAATATTTGGTTTCTTTATCATCATCAACTGGCAAAATCGCAGTCACTTTTTCATCTGGACCAAGTTGTAAAAAGTTTACTAACGCTTGGCCTTTAGCAGTTCTGGATCCAATCGGTAAATCATAAGCTTTTAATTGGAAAACTCTGCCCATAGAAGTAAAGAACAAAAGATTGCTATGCGTCATGGCTGAGAATAATAAATCTACAACATCTTCTTCTTTGGTTGTTAAACCAATAACGCCCTTACCACCACGATGTTGAGTTTTGAAAGTATCAGTTGGCAATCTCTTGATATAACCATCCTTAGTTGCCATAACCAAAGTTGCTTCATTTGGCACTAAATCTTCTTGTGAAAATTCACCAACTGCAGACTTGATAACTTTTGTTTTTCTCTCATCACCAAATTTTTCTCTAATTTCAATAAGTTCATCTTTAATAACCTTGAAAAGTCTTTCTTTCGAAGCAAGTAAAGATTTTAATTCTTTTATCAACTTTTGCTTTTCCTTTAATTCATCTTCTATTTTTTGTCTTTCCAAGTTAGCTAAATTTTGCAAACGCATTTCCAAAATTGCAACTGCCTGAACTTCAGAAAATTTATATTTGGCAATTAAATTTGTTTTAGCTATTTCTTTATCTTTTGATTGCTTAATTAATTTAATAATTGCGTCAATATTATCAATCGCTTTACTCAAACCTTCCAAAATATGAGCCCGATCTTCTGCTTTACGAAGTTCGAACTGAGTTCTTCGAGTTACAACATTATGACGATGAATTAAATAAGCATCCAAGATATCTCTTAAATTCATTACCTTTGGTTGATAATCAGCAGTTAAGGCTAACATGTTGACATCAAAATTTGATTGCAACTGTGTTAATTTAAATAATCGATTTAAAACTTTTTTAGGATAAGCATCTCGTTTTAATTCAATCACTATTCGCACACCTTCTTTATTTGACTCATCTCGAACATCACGAATACCTTCAAGCCTTTTGAATTTAACCAGCTCAGCAATTTTTTCCAAAAGTGTGGCCTTATTAATTTGATAAGGAATTTCACTAACAATAATTCTAAATGTACCTTGCTTTTCTTCGACAATCTCAGTTTTTCCACGCATCACAATTTTACCTTTACCAGTAGTGTAAGCTTTGGTAATTTCATCCTGATCATAAATAATACCACCAGTTGGAAAATCCGGTCCCTTAATAAATTGAATTAAATCTTCAACAGGACAATCTGGATTATCAATCAAATAACAAATTGCATCGCAAATTTCAGTTAAATTATGAGGTGGAATTTTAGTTGCCATACCAACAGCAATACCAACACCACCATTTAAAAGTAAATGAGGTAATTTCGCTGGTAAAACGCTTGGTTCTTTTTGTGTACCATCATAGTTTGGAATAAAATCAATTGTATCTTTATCAAGATCAAGTAATAATTCTTCACTAATATTATGCAATTTAGCTTCTGTATAACGCATAGCCGCAGCACTATCACCGTCCATTGACCCAAAGTTACCTTGACCATGAACTAACATATAACGCATATTAAAATCCTGCGCCATACGAACCATCGAATCATAAACAGCTTGATCGCCATGTGGATGATATTTACCCAAAACTTCACCAACCACAGTCGCTGATTTTCTAAATTTAGCACTTGGTCGAAGCCCTATGCTCCACATAGCATAAAGAATTCTACGATGAACAGGCTTTAATCCATCACGCACATCAGGCAAAGCACGAGCCACAATTACACTCATTGCGTAATCAATATATGAACTCTCCATCTCAGTTACAATTGAAATATCTTCAGTTTTATCTAATTGAGCTGGAATAATGTCCTGTTCTTTTTCTTTTTTTTCTTTTTTCTTGGGCATAATATATTAGTTAATAGGTAAAAAACAAAATAAAAAATTATAAATTAAATTATCTATCCACTTATTCAACCACTTCAGCTTTCTCTGTTTCAGTTTTAACTTCTGAATTAGCAACATTTAACTCTTGTAATTTTTCAATAGCTAAACCCTGCTCATCAAGAAGATCGGAGACACCTTGAAAAATATCATCTACCTGAGCCATAGCGCCTTCCATAGTTGAAGATTCTTGCTCCATTTCTGCATTAATTTTATTAAAATTGTACTTCATCACAAAAATCCAACCTCCAAAAATAATCACCGCAGAAACAATTACACATAGCCACAAGGTTAAATATCGTGAATCTGATTCATGACCCTCCATATAAATATATAGTTAAAAATTAAACTTTACTTAGATCAAATTTTAAGCTTTTTCAAAAATCACAACCTTAGTTTCTTCTTGGGGTAAATCTTTCTTGCTGATTTTTAATTTACTAACGACCTCAGCACCGCTTCCCATTTCTTTTTTAAAATTTTCTACACCATCAACATCAAGCGTTAGTCCAGGTATTTTATAATGCATTGGAACAACAATTCTTGGTTCTATTTGACGAACAATTTCAGCCGCTACCTTAGCGTCAACGGTATATTTACCTCCAACGGGAATAAGCAAAATATCAACATCTTCAATCTTTTCTAATTGTTTATCGGAAAGTGTAGTTCCCAAATCACCAAGATGTAAAATCTTAACTCCTTCAATATTAAATTTGAACATCACTGACTTGCCATATTCAGCACCTTGCTTTTTGTCATGAAAAGATCCAATACCAAACACAAAAACTCCACCGACCTCATACTCACCTGGTCGATCAAGCAAAACTGGTTGCCTTTCATTAGCCTCAATCGCCTCATAATTACTGTGATCATCATGATAATGACTAACGGTAATTAAATCAGCTTTAGTTTTTGGTAATTTTAAACCTGTACTTTTATCATAAGGATCTGTAACAATTACAAAATTCTGTCCATTGATTTTTTCTTCAAATTTAAAACATGAATGCCCAAGCCAAGTTATATTCATAAGCTTTTCTATAATTAAACCTTGTTTGTCTATAGAACAAACAAGTTTTTAGTTAATATTCTGTAAGTATATTTTAGCAATTTTTTTTTCCTTTGTAAACCACAAATTTATCATTTATGCCCACCATTAAACAAGTATTGACAAATAATTGGATTTAAGATAAACTAACTATCGAGAAGAAAATTCTTTCAAATTTATATCTAATTCATAACTCTTAGAAAATTTATCTATTTTATATAGTCCACTCAAGAGTGGATTTTTATATATAATAAAAGATAAAAAAAGAATTAAACATGGCAAAACCAATTATTGCTGACGCTAATTCACCAATGAATCAATTGTTGGATTCTGATAAAAGCATACAATCAATTCCTCAAGTCGGCGACATTATTAAAGGAACTGTAATCGCAGCTTCAAAAAAAGAAGTTCTACTTGATTTTAACGGTATTATGACCGGTATTATTCGAGGCAAAGAACTTTATAATGAATCTGACGAATTTGGCAATCTTCAACCTGGAGAAGAAACTGAAGCTACTGTAATGGAGCTAGAAAACGAACAAGGCTTATTAGAACTTTCTTTCAGATTTGCTGGCCACCAAAAAACTTGGACAACATTAAATAAATACAAAGAAGATTCACAAGCAATCAAAGCTAAAGTTACAGATGCAAATAAAGGTGGCTTAATGGTCACAGTTAATAACGTACCTGGGTTTTTACCAGTTTCACAATTAAGTCCTGAATTTTATCCTCGCGTACAAGGTGGTGATAAAAATAAAATTCTAGAAAAACTTAAAAGCTACGTTGGTATGTCTTTTGACGTTAAAGTGCTTGACGTTGATCCAGAAAGTGAAAAACTAATTGTTTCTGAAAAGGCTGCTTGGGAAGAAAATCAAAAAGATACTTTAAGTAAATATACTGTTGGAGATATTGTTGAAGGTTCCATCACAGCAGTAACTGACTTCGGCGTTTTTGTAGAATTTGGTGAAAAACTTGAAGGCTTAATTCATATTTCAGAATTAGCTTGGCAAAGAATTGATAACCCAGCTGATCTATACAAAGTTGGCGATTCAATCAAAGCAGAAATCATCAAAGTTGAAGGTTCAAAGATTTTCTTATCAAGTAAAAAACTTGAAAAAGATCCATGGGAAAACATTAATGAAAAATTTAATGTTGGTGATATTGTTCAAGGTGAAGTTTTGAAATCAACTCCTTTTGGTCTTTTTGTTAAACTTGATGAAGATATCCACGGTTTGGCTCACATTTCAGAATTATCAAACAAAAAAATCACCAGTACTGATGATTTTGCAAAACCAGGCTCAATGATTGAATTCAAAATTGTTTCAATTGAACCGAAAGAACACCGACTTGGTCTTAGCATTAAATCAATGAGTGAAGAAACACCAGAAGATCAAGAAGAAAAAACAGAAGAACCTAAATCTGGGGAAACTCTAGCTGAAGAAGTTGCAGAAGAAACAACTGACGAGACAAAAGAATCTTTAGAAAAGACTAAATAAACTTACACTTCAAATATTCTTCTTCGCTGTTCAGCTTTGAAGAAAAAATAAAAACCGCTTTGATTCGTCGAAGTGGTTTTTTGTTTTATTAAATTATTAAAACTAATTTAACACAATAACGTAGCATTGACAATAGTCTAATTCCTTGCTATCATTAAAGTGCAATTAAATTATTAATTAACCATTTGTTTACCCTTGAAAAAGATTATTTGGCTGAAATAGATTAACCTAAATTTCTTTCTTCCTTGCTCTAATTTTAGAGCAATTAGAAATATATAAACATGAATTTAACAGACTTATTAATTCAAAGTCCTGATTCAAGAACAGCTCTAATGCTGAACTTTTAGTTTTATATTTCTAAAATCAAATAACTATTCAAGAGTAACAATCATAGTATATGTTATATCCGATTTTGATTGTTGCAGGCATAGTAATCGGTATTTTCGGTGGATATTTTGTAAGAAAAAAAATGGCTCAAACTGAAGCTGATTCAATTGAATCAAAGATGCAAGCTCAGATAAATGATGCTAAATCCAAGGAAAAAGAAATTTTACTACACGCCAAAGATCAGGCAATCACAATTATTGACGAAGCAAAAAAAGAAGAAACTTCTCGACGAGCAGAACTCCGCGAATTACAAAAAAGACTGGAAAACCGAGAAACTAAATTTGATCAAAAATTGTTAGAGCTAGAATCTAAACAAACAAAACTTCAAGAACGAGCACAAAAACTTGAAGAAATCAAAACTCAAATTCAAACTATTAAAAAAGAACAGGTTGAAAAATTGGAAAAAATTGCAGCCATGAACAAAGAACAAGCGCAAGAAGTTTTATTGCGTAATGTTGAAAATGACATGCAAGAATCTTTATTAAGCAGAATTAAAAAGCTTGAAGAAGACAATTCAATTGAACTTGAAAAAGTTGCTAACCAAAAGTTAATTACAGCTTTGCAAAGATGTTCAATTCCTCATGCAGTTGAATCAACTACTTCAATAATTGATTTACCATCAGATGAAATGAAGGGTCGAATTATTGGTCGTGAAGGTAGAAACATTCGAGCCATTGAACAAGCTACTGGTGTAGAAATTATTGTTGACGACACACCAAACGCAATTACAATTTCAGCCTTTAGTCCAATCCGAAGACAGGTTGCTAAAAAAGCTTTAGAAAAATTAATTCTTGATGGAAGAATTCATCCAGGTAGAATTGAAGAAGCAATTGATGAAGCTAAAAAGGAAATTGCTTTAGAAATTAGAAAGGCTGGAGAAGAAGCTTGCTATGATGTTGGTGTGGCTGGGCTTGATCAAAAACTTGTACAAATTATTGGTCGACTTAAATACAGAACTAGCTACGGACAAAATGTTTTACAACACTCTATTGAAGTAGCTCATCTTTCAGCTTTATTAGCTGAACAGCTAGGCGCAAACGTCAGTATTGCAAAAAAAGCAGGTCTTCTTCACGATATTGGAAAAGCAGTTGATCACGAGATTCAAGGCACTCACCCAGAAATTGGTCGTGACATTGCCAAAAAATTTAATTTACCAGATGAAATTATTGCTCCAATCCTATATCACCACGAAGACAAACCACCGACAATTGAAGCTATTATCGTCAAAGTAGCTGATGCTATTTCTGGCGCTCGACCTGGGGCTCGTAAAGATACTTATGAAAGATATTTACAAAGATTAACTGAACTAGAAAACATTGGCAAACGACAAGATGGCGTAGAAAAAGTTTATGCTATTCAAGCTGGTCGAGAAGTTCGAGTATTTGTTGAACCTGGCCAAATTAGTGATTTAGACGCTGCTAAACTAGCTAAAAAAGTTGCGAAAGAAATTGAAGAAGAACTTAAATATCCAGGTGAAATTAAAGTAACAATTATTCGAGAAAGCAGAATTACTGAATACGCTAGGTAAACATTTGTCATGCTGAGTTTACCGAAGTAGACAAATATCATATTAAAAACAGACGTCGATGTGGACGTCTGTTTTGTTTTATTCTTAATTATTTTTCAACTAACATTTAATTCTTTTTTTGTTTATAATCATACTACCAAATATATTTTCTGTTCAAATATGCTTTATTTTGATGCAAAATTCGTAAAAACATATCCCTAAAAGATCCTAAATCCTTATACAGATTGTTTGTAGAATAGTAAACTGTTTTCACACTATATTCCTGTAATAATAAACCTGATTTATAATGAAATTCAATTCTCAAATTAAACTTATGACTATTTATATTTTCAATAAATATTAAAATGTCTCTCCCATAAAAATCACATATCAAATACCTAGAAACTGCTTTTTTAATAAAATATTCTAGCTCCCGACGATCCGTTGGTCCCCCAATTACTCTAATCCCCAAAGGAGAAAAGGTATTATTCTCAAACCAAATTTTTGCCCTGGCTATTTCTCTTTCTAATTCTCTGTCTACATTTCCTTCTTCAATATTTTCTTTCATCTCTTTTCTAAAAACAAAATATATAATATTAATCAACGACCAAACGACCAATGCTAAAATAAATAAAATAAGAAAAAAAACAAAGCTCAAAATAGGAATAAAAAAACTAATCGAAACATTATATACAAAACCATAGCCAAACATTAAACCTAATATTATCACACCATAATAAATCATTATTTTATACTCTAAAATACCAAGAAGCCATTCTTCATAACTTACAAAAACAACCAAAACAAACAATAATATAAAGCCTCCCACAAATAAAGCAATAGAAACAACTCCCAAAACACCAACCGGATCAATAAGATCAGTAAAAGAAAATAATAGACTTAAAATAAATACCATAGGTACCCAAACTGAATCTTGATCTAAAATGTTTTTTCTTTTTACCCAAGAATACATCCAATCAATAAGCAATACCAACAAAGGAAAAAATAACAAATCCCAACACCCAGAAAAACGAAATGGCAATTGATATATCCATGGTTTAATTTCTATCCCCAAAAAATTACCTTCTATTGCCCAAAAATTAATTTCAGTAACTACTGGTATTTGAGAAGTTAAAATGTACTGTAGACCCCGATAACAAAATGCTAATAAAAAAGAAAATAAAATAATTTTAATAATTCTTTTCATCTTTCACCTCCTTGTTAACGAACATTAATATAGAAAAATAACATAACGCTCTAAAAAAATCAAGTAAAAGTCAGGGTTTAGAACATTTTTTAATACATTTTTATCTTTAATTTTAGACAAAAAACAAGAAAAATATATTTTTGTTGTCATAATACTTGACAACTTTTTCTGTAAATTTTATACTTAAATATATGAATATTCAACAAACCTTAAAAAATCTTGGCCTTTCTGACCAAGAAGTAAAAATATATTTAGCAGCACTTGAACTTGGCCCGGCTTCAGTACAAAAAGTTTCTACAACTGCCAATATTAAAAGGCCAACAACCTATTTAATATATAATTCTCTAGAAAAAAAAGGATTTATGGGTAGCTTCGTTGATCGCTCTGGAATTAAACTAGTTGCCGAAGACCCAGAAAAACTTTTAGCTATTGCCAAGAAAAGGCACGAGGATCTAAATAATGTAATTCCACAACTTCAAGCGCTACAAGCTACAAAAACCAGTAAACCACAAATAACCTACTACACAGGAAAGGAAGCTTACTACACTATTGCCGAAGATTCATTGCAACTAAAAAACTCTACTATTTACATGCTAGGCTCTTTCAAAGACATTCATTCTATTATCACTGAAAAATACGACCTTGAATATTATATTCCAAAAAGAATTGAACAAAATCTAAAGGTTAAAGCCATTACTCCAGAAAAATGTATTCCAGCAAAGATGTTGATGGCGGATGAAAAACAATTAAGGCAAACTAAATTTTTACCAATTGAATTTTACACTCCCACTTTTGAAATTATTTACGGAAATAAAGTTGCTTTCTTTTCTTCAGAAAAAGAACTTTTTGGGGTTATTATAAAAAGCAAAGAGTTTGCAGAAACTGAAAAAAAGAAATTTATGTTTATGTGGAGTAAACTCTAACTAAACAATTATCACAAATTAAAAAAACAGACGCTGATGTAAACGTCTGTTTTGATTTACTAGTTAATTGTAATAATTGATGTGTTTTTTTCAGAAAACCGAGCTGGAACGGGAAAGTCAATTCCACCATACGAAACCATAGAGGCACTAACTTTCTTATAAACTCTACCATCGCAAGTATAATCAGATTCTTTCCCAGCTCGGACTTTTTCCAAAACAAGAAATTTTTGTCCATTTACCAAAGATTGAAAATCAGAAACAGCGACAACAACTTTACTCATTTAACCCCCTTTGTAAAAATTAGCCCAAAAAGAACACTGGACATAAGTAAATTAAACGAATTAGACTTGTTTGTCAAACAAAAAACAGACGCCAATGTAGACGTCTGTATGAATTTATCAGTTTTCTACGCCAGAAGACACAACTTGAATCATTGGATCATCAAGGTCAATTGGCATAAAAACACTCATCGTGAAAGCATTACGCAAATCTGCTCGAATTTCTGATTTTACTTTCGCAATATCCAGGCCAACTTTGTAATACTCATCTTTAAGCTCTCGATACTGAGTAGCATAAAAATTCATTGCTTCTGCAGTTTTAGTGTTAGGCAGGCCAACACCAACCATCTGAGCAAACCAATTTCCCCCATTAAACTGAGAATACATATTTCTTTCATACTCAGGATAACTTTTGTTAAACATCTGATCAAACTTCGGCTCAATTTCTGAAATCTTTTCAGCCAGAAGCAACTGTTGATCTTGCAATTTTTCAATTGCAGCAACTTGAGTGACCGTTCTACTATAAACTATCAGATTTCCGGCCGGAGGACAACAGACCGCACACACCCCAACCATAGCCAAGGCAATTGCAAAAAAATCTGCCAAATTTTGGCTAGAAAGATACCAAGACAAAACCAACGCAACCACCCCAAGAATAATAACAATCATTGATGCCAACATTCAGGACCTCCATTAAGTTATATGAATAAAACACAAGCCACCCAAAAACTTTACTTTCTATTCTCCTTACTAAACTAAATAAAACGAACAACAAACCCAAGACAATTCAAAATCCATCTTTTCATCCTATTACACCATACATTAAACAACTAAATAGCGTACACTCTTATCAACAACTTGTCAATGGTGGATAAATATTGTGCTATTTTAGCTAATCTGTTATACTGGATACAAGATACACAAGATAACCTATAAGGTCTTGCAAAATTTACCAAGAACTATAAGTAAACCTCGCATTATCTCGTATATTAAATAAACATATGAAAATACTATTCTTTGGTGATATTGTCGGCAAACTCGGCCGAAAAGGAATCCAAGAAACTTTACCAAAATTAAAAAAGAAATACAAACCAGATCTTGTTATTGCTAATGCGGAAAATATTGCTCATGGCAAGGGTATTACTGAAAAAACATTACAAGAAATGCTAGAGGCTGGAGTTGATTTTTTTACATCTGGCAATCATGTTTTTGCTAACTCAGCAAATGTAGAACAAGTTTTAACTGAAGGTAGAATTCCGATTATTCGACCAGCAAATTACCCAGAAGGTGTTCCTGGCGATGGTTATCGCATTGTTGAAATTGGCACCCAAAAACTTTTAATTATAAATTTAATGGGTCGAGTTTTTTTCCGAGAACAATTTGATTGTCCATTCAAAACATTAGAAAATATATTGGCTGAATACAAAAACGCTAACTTAAGTGGTATAATTGTTGACTTTCACGCTGAAGCTACTTCTGAAAAGAATGCATTAGCCAGACACTTTGATGGCCGAATCAGCGCTATGATCGGCACACATACACATGTACAAACAGCCGACGAACAAATCTTACCAAATGGAACAGCTATGATTTCTGATGTAGGTATGGTTGGCTTGAAACACTCTAGCCTTGGAGTTTCTCTACCTGGTGTAATTCACAGTTTTCTAACACAAATGCCTGCTGTTCACGAAATTCCTGAAACTGGCATTTGCCAAATAGATGCAATTTTTGTTATAATTAAGCCAGAAAATAGAACAGTCAAAAGTATTGAAAGAATTAAACTTGATGTTGAAGTCTAATTAAAAATTTGGAGAATTTAAAAATTAAAATAAAATAATCAAAGCTTTAATCTTTTCATTTTTAATTAACAATAATAAATTAATCTTAACATTGTTGCTTATGAATAAAGCAGAATTAGCCAGCGTTATCGCTGACAAAGTGAGCGTAACAAAAAAACAAGCAGAAGATATGCTTGAATGCCTAACCTCCACTGTAACTAATACAATCATGGCTGGTGGTGAAGTTACATTAACAGGTTTTGGAACTTTCTCAGCTCGTGTTCGTAAAGGACGCGAAGGTGTAAATCCACAAAACCCTTCAGAACCGATCACTATTCCTCCAACAAAAGTTGTAAAATTCAAGGCTGGCAAAACTTTGAAAGACGCCCTAAAAGCTTCTCAAGGTGAAGCAACACCAAGGATAGAAGAACCAGCAAACTCGCCTGAAATGCTTTAATTACAAAAACAAAAGAGTGCCTTTGTAGGTGCTCTTTTTTATTATTTACATTTAAAGTCTACGGCAATTAGTTGTTTTTATCTAAAAATTTTTGTATAATAGACTTATAATTTGTTTTTAAGTCAAAAAGACTTATTAAATAAACACTCTGGCAAATAATCCTTCAACTTATGCAAGACAATTACGATCCAAATTGGTTTGATCATTTAAAAGATCTAGAGGGACATTATAATCCTGATAAATTTTTTTCTAATGAATTGAATAAACCAAATAATAGACATAGCGTAAAAAATCATTTTCACGCCCCAGCTTTTGTTGAAGAAGCAGAAATACCAGAAGAAGCACAACTGTCAATTGATATTCATCAAGACCAGAATAATCTTTATGTCACTTGCCCGATTGCTGGCGCAGATCCAGCCACACTAGACCTTAATCTGGATAAAGATATTTTAACAATTAAAGGTCAAAGATCATCTGAATTTACCGCTGAGAGTCAAGACCAATATATTTACCAAGAATGCTATTGGGGTAAATTTTCAAGAAGTATTATTTTACCCTTACCAGTTAAACCTGAAAAAGTTGAAGCTACGCTTAAAAACAATGTACTTCTCATTACTTTACCAAAAGCGCAAGAAGACAAATCTATAAGAATTAAGGTTAAAGAAAACTAAAGAATAAATTTACGAATTTCACAAATATCACAATTAAAAATAAATAATAACCTAGTTAACTATTTATTGTACTTGTAACAATTTGTAAATTAGTTTTTATATATGAATTACATCAAAGCAATAATTGATCGAATTGAAGAAGAGACTGCTGTACTTAATCTTGGCAATGGAACAAACATTAATTTTCCCAAAAATAAATTACCTCAAAATTGTATTGAGGGTTCAGCTGTCAGAATTTACATTGCAGAAGACAAAGACGAAACAACACAAACGCAAACAAGCGCAGCTGATATTTTAAATGATATTTTGAACAAAGAACAATAAACCTATGTTAGCGAAACTAAAAAAACCTCTTAAATGGCTAGCTATCTGCTTAGCAATTTTTTTTATTCTTGTACTTATCTTAGTTGGGACAGCGGCGGCTTTAGCCTACAAATACGAAAATAAAATTTACCCAGGAATAAGAATAGACAATATAAACCTTGGCGGATTAACAAAAACCCAAGCAACAAACATTATTAAAGGTAAATTTAAACAAACATATGGAAATGGTTTTGTGTTTGATTTTAAGGAAACTAGTAAAAAAATAAGTAATACTGATGAAAAAATTCTTTCTCTTAATTTAGACAGCCAAGTTGAAAATATCTTTGCCGAAGGACACAAAGACACTTATTATCAAAAATATTTTAAGATTTTATTTTACCCTATATTTAAAAAACAAATTGCTCTCGATTACCGTTTAGATAAAGAATTACTAAAACAAACCCTGCAAGGTGAATTTACTATTTTAGAAAAGCCAGCTCAAAATTCAGAGATTGAAATTAAAATTGAAGATGAAACAGAAAAAATATACACCTTTAATTTTACTGAAGAAAAAGCCGGTGATACTTTTCATTTTAATGAAGCTATCAACAAATTAGAAACAGCTATAAAAGAATTCAAAAATCCAACAATTGAACTTGTTCACGAAATAGATTATCCAGTTATAACAAAAGAAATTGCTCAATTGCACCAAGATAAAATTAATGAATTGCTACAACTTGATAACATTAAATTTATTTACGCTAAAAAAAGCTGGGACATAAAATGGTCAGATTATGTTCGCTGGTTAATGCTTACGCTTAATGACGAAGAACAAATTTCTGTCCAGTTAAATCCTGAACTTGTGACTGGTCCGTTAGAATCTATTGCCCAAGAAATAGACCAGCAAGCAGTCAATGCTAAACTTCAAATAAAAGATGGCCGAGTAACAGAATTCCAAGGAAGTGAAGATGGATTAAAATTAAACAAAGAGGAATCCTTAAAAAAAATCAACCAAGATATAATTGACCATAATCTCACAGAGATTGAACTAATTGTTGAGGTTACTGAACCAGATGTAACTATTGGTAGCACTAATGATTTGGGAATTAATGAACTTTTAGGAATTGGTTGGTCTGATTTTTCTGGTAGCCCGGCCAACAGAAGACACAATATTGGGATAGGAGCTGCTTCACTTCATGGCGCTTTAATTGCTCCTAATGAAGAATTTTCTTTAATTAATACCCTTGGTGATATCGATGCACAATCTGGTTATAAACCTGAATTAGTAATTAAAAAGAATGAAACTATTCCTGAATATGGTGGCGGACTGTGCCAAGTGGCTACAACAATATTCAGAGCTTCTTTACAAAGTGGAATGAAAATAACCTCAAGAAGAAATCATTCTTATCGAGTTGGCTATTACGAACCAGCTGGAACTGATGCTACAATTTATAATCCATGGCCAGATTTTAAATTTTTGAATGATACTAAACATTATGTTTTAATTCAATCAAATATTTCTGGTAATACTCTCTCTTTCGAAATTTGGGGTACGCCAGATGGTCGTCAAGTAAAATTTGAAGGTACAAATACTGTTAGTAATATTAAAAATTTAAATCCAGTAATCTATAACATAACTTCACCTGGCCCAGCTAAAGAAATTGAAACAACTGCTCTTGCCCCAGGTCAAAAAAAGAAAACTGAATCTGCTCACAACGGCGCAGATGCTTATTTCAATCGATATATAACAACTGCTGACGGACAAGAAGAAAAGGAAACTTTTTCTAGTCATTATATTCCTTGGCAAGAAGTTTGGTTAGTTGGTATTGATCCAATTGCCAAAGAAAAAGAAGCTCAGGAAAAATTAGCAGAAAATAACACGACGGACGATCCGTTAATTACTGAAGAAAACGAGGAAGAAGTTCTTCAACTTCCAGAATAAAAATAAAAAAAATAAAAAAACTTGCTAATAAATGCAAGTTTTTTGTTTAACTGATTATCCGAAATTTTATAATTTAAACGAAAATAAAAAAACTCCTACTACGGACAGACAAGAAATTTTTACTAAGGTCAGATCGAGCCGAAGCCTGGTCTCACCTGAAGTAAAAATCCCATGCTTGTCGTGTCTGCCCATAGTAAGAGATTTTCATATTAATGTAGCAAATTGCTACCCTCCTTGTCAACTATATATATTAGCAAACTATTAAAATTTTGTCAATAGCTGACAACAAATTAAGTATTTTGCTAATTTTAGATAAAATTTAATACAAGTTTCCCACATACCCTCTTAATCATTTAAAGTATACCACGAAAAATTAAAATCTGCCACACTTGCTTTATTTTTTATCAATCTCTTCTTCAAATAAAAACACCTCAATATGTTGACTGAGGTGTTGAGATTTTCATTGATTTACATCCTTAATTTAAAGAAATTATCAACCACCAATTTAATGTCCGTATCGCTAAGATGGGGCATCTCTGCTTTGAAATGTTTTTCCAGTCTCTCTGGAGAAAGTTTCATATCATTAAAATCTTTTTCCCAAGCTCTAAGCGAAGCCTGCTCATCCTCTCCTTGATAAAGAATGTTAGGATAAGCTTGAGCAACTGTGTCACCAGAACCATCTTGCATCATACCAGAATAAAACTCTTGAAATTCCTTCTGCGTTTCCCACATACTTCGACTTGATTGTCCAATGTTATTCCTTAATGTTACATGCCAACTCATATGGCACCTCCTTGTTTGCAAATCATCGGAAGTATTAGATTATCACAGATGTATAATTTGTCAACACTAAAAAACAGCTCATTCCTTAGCTGTTTTTTATTATCTTTTTTAATAATTTGATTCTAGATAATCTTATCAATCAATCCGTAATTTTTAGCTTCTTCAGCTGTCATATAATAATCACGATCAGAATCTTTTTCAACTACTGCCAATGACTTGCCTGTATGTTTGGCTAAAATTTTATTTAAATTATCCTTAACGCGTAAAATTTCTTCTGCTTGGATTTTAATATCACTAGCTTGACCTTGAGCACCACCCATTACCTGATGAATCATAACCTTTGAATTTGGCAAAGAAAATCGTTTACCCTTAGCTCCAGCTGTTAAAAGCAATGAGCCCATGCTAGCAGCTAAACCAATACAGATTGTAGCTACATCTGGTTTAATATATTGCATTGTATCGTAAATTGCCAAACCAGCACTAACTGATCCACCAGGAGTATTAATGTAAATCTTAATATCTTTTTTTGGATCTTCACTTTCTAAAAATAACAACTGCGCAACAACAGAATTGGCTAAAAGATCATCGATAGGCAAACCAATAAAAATTATTCTTTCTTTTAGTAAGCGTGAATAAATATCATAAGCTCTTTCACCGTAATGTGTTTTTTCAATAACTGTAGGAATTAAATTCATAAGTATAATAGAAATAAAATCACTAAAAAGATAACATTCGATTAATTTTTATTTTGTTAGCTTTTTCAGAAAATTTTGTTTCTTAATTTTTGTTTTACTAAATGTATTATATTTTATTCTTGCAATCTAGTCAAAATTATTATTTATTATTATCAACATGATATTTACAGTAATTTTACCAAAGAAAGCTAAAAACTGCCAACGACCATTGACAAATTGTTAATTATATGCTACAATGCTACATTACCTTAACAAATGCTTGCCAGCAAAATGATGATAGAGGAGAGAGACGATGTGCTTTTTTCTTGGTCTAAAAACCAAATAAAAGGCCATCATATCATCAACAAAATTAGACAACTGAGAAATTTCCAAATCGCTCAAATGTTCTAATTTCCTCTTCATCATTTTGCTGGCAATAATAATTTTTAATAAATTGATGAGGAGAGAGGCTGGGCTACAATCCTCAATAGAGCTCGTACGCCCTATCCTCATCAGCTTATTGATAATTAACAATAAATCAACTTCTCAAAAGAGTAGACAAACCCCTCAGAGGCGAGGGATTCTCTCTCCTCTCACAGCTAAAAATTGTTCTTTTTAATTTTGCTGTGAATTGTCTGCTCTTTTGGGAAGTTCATAGAACTTCCTGTTATATGAAGGGGGTGGTTTCGAGTGAACCATCCCCCTTTGTTTTTAAATAACTATTTAGATTGATTTAAGGAATTGTTCAGTTATCAACAGACCCCTAACCCCAAAGAAATATATTATTTTAATATTATCGACATTTATCCCATTTTATGGATTTAATATCTGTACATTCAAATTTCTGTATGCTAAAATGAGCTATAGATACCCCCTAAACAATTAAGGAAAAATTGGATCAAATTTCTAATTTGTTCTAAAAATTCTAATATAAAAAAATGGTAAAAAGAAAAAATAAAAAAAGATATCAAGAAGTTGAATATTACAGCCTAAGTCAAGAAACTAAAAGAGGAATTATTATTATATTCCTTTTTATTATTGCTTTAATTAGCATTCTAAGCTTTTTAAGTTTAGCTGGGCAAGCTGGAATTTACATTGACTGGGGACTTGGAATTGCTTTTGGTTGGGGCCGATTTGCTTTTCCTGTAATTTTAATTGCCCTTGGCTATGTTATGGCTAAGCCAAGCCAATACCAAATATCTATCCCAAATTATATTGGAATTACGATATTTTTTCTTGGTTTACACGGATTATTGCACACCAAAATTCCTTTTGAAAACTCTTGGGAATTAGCTTTTAGTGGGGTCGGAGGAGGCGTAGTTGGTTATGCTGTAAGCTATCCCCTTATTATGTATTTAGGTTTTTGGGCCAGTTTAATAATTTTAATTGGCATTCTTGTTTGTAGTTTTTTGTTAATGTTTAATACAAGCTTAGAAACCATCTTTGCCAAAACAAACTTTTTAAAACAATTACCGTTAATGTTTAACAAACGACAGCCGTCAGATAATGATAACAGTTCAAATGAAGAAGAAACTTTTGATGAAGAAAATGAAGCTGAATATGAAAGCCAAACATCAACAGACGATGAATCACAAACTCGAGTATCAGGATTTAGAGTATCACCTCAAACTTTAACCAAAAAAGAATCAGCTTCTGGTATCCGTACACAAAGAATCAAAATTGATTTACCAATAAGTTTACTTGATGATAAAAAATCAAAACCAACGAGTGGCGATATCAAAATGGGAGCTGAAAGGATCCAAAAAACACTTGAAAATTTCAATATACCAGTTGAAATGCATGAAATTCAAGTTGGACCAACTGTAACCCAATACACACTAAAACCAGCTGAAGGAATAAAACTTTCAAAAATAACAACACTTAGTAATGATCTAGCTTTAGCGTTAGCTGCTCATCCAATTAGAATTGAAGCTCCAATTCCAGGAAAATCATTGGTCGGCATAGAAGTACCAAACCAAAAGCCAGCTATTGTTCGCATTAGAGAATTAATTGAATCAAAAGAATTTAAAGAACGAAAAACAAATGTTACAACAGTCCTCGGCAAGGATGTTAGTGGTAAATGTTGGGTTGACGATATTTCTTCTATGCCTCATTTACTTGTTGCTGGTTCAACTGGTTCAGGAAAAAGTGTTTGTTTAAATGCTCTTTTAATGAGTCTTTTATATGAAAACAATCCCGACACATTAAGATTAATTCTTGTTGATCCTAAACGGGTAGAATTTCCAGTTTACAACGGAATCCCTCACTTGCTAACACCTGTAATCACTGATGTTACCAAAACAGTTTACGCTTTACGCTGGGCAATTACTGAAATGGACAGACGTTTTGATGTGCTTGCTAAAGATAAAAAAAGAAATCTAGAATCATACAATCAAAAAGCTAAAGAAAAAATACCTCACATTGTAATTATAATTGACGAATTAGCAGATTTAATGGTTGCTGCTGCAGCTGAAGTTGAAGGCTCAATTATTAGATTAACTCAAATGGCCAGAGCTGTAGGAATCCACCTAGTTGTGGCCACACAAAGACCTTCAGTTGATGTTATTACCGGTTTAATTAAAGCTAACATACCTTGTAGAATTGCTTTCAGTGTTGCTTCTCTAATGGATTCACGAACAATTTTAGATTCTTCTGGAGCTGAGAAGCTAGTTGGTAAGGGCGATATGCTTTACATGACTCCAAGAACTTCAAAACCAAGACGTATCCAAGGCGCTTTTGTCAGTGATGAGGAGATTAAACGAGTTGTTGATTTTCTCAAAAATGCTTGCGACGGAGAACCTGATTACCAAGAAGAAGTTACTGAAAAACCTAATGCAACCTCAAGCTTTGATTTCAAAGGTGGTAGCGGTGATGACGGAGATGAATTATTTGAAGAAGCAAAGAATTTAATACTTGAATCAGGCAAGGCCTCTGCTTCATATTTACAAAGACGTTTGCGAGTTGGTTATGCTCGAGCGGCCAGACTAATTGACTTACTTGAAGAAGCTGGCATTGTTGGTCCAGCCTCGGGCGCCAAACCTCGTGATATTTTAATTGATAAATTATCAACAAGAAATCCAATTCAAAAGCAAGAACTGATTGAGGAAAGCCCTTCGTTCGATAATTTCGAAGACGAAGAAGAAGATGAACCAACTGAACAAGAAATTGACAATGAAGATCTTATTGAAAACAATAATCAAGATAACGAAGAACAAGACGCCAGTGTTTTTGAAAAAAAACTTGAAACGGAGAACGAAATTGACGAAATGGCTGACTTAGACTTAGAATCTGACGATGAATTTATAGAAGATGAACAAGAAGAAAAACCAACCCCGCGAAAATCAGAAAATCACGATGATGAAATATATTAATAATTAATTGATTGTAATTACTAAAAATGACCGGCTTTATAAATAAAAAAATTAGTACTATTCAAACCCTGGGTGAAAAACTGGAAAAACACAGATTAGAGAATGGTTTATCAAGAGATAAAGCTGCTCGAGCAATCAATATTAATGTTCGTTATATTAAGTATTTAGAAAACAACGACTACAAGCAAATGCCCGCTAATGTTTACGCCCTAAATATAATTCGCAGTTATGCAAATCTTTTAAACTTAAACCCTGCCATGGTTGAAGAATTATATAAAAATGAAAAATCTTTTTTTTACAAAACGCAGAAAAAAAATACTCCCAAAGAATTAAGTAGAGTTCAAAAAATTTTGAACAAAATATTAAATCCACATAACATAAAATATTCCATTATATTTTTTCTTCTTTTAGCAATTACACTTTATCTAGGAATAGAAGTTAATAAAATAATTTCTCCACCAGAACTACTAGTTTTTTCGCCATTAGACAATTTAATAACCAGTGAAAGACTAATAACTATTCAAGGGCAAACTGAAAAGGAAGTCCAATTAAGAATAAACAATCGACCACTACTAAGTGACAAACAAGGAAATTTCAATTTACAACTAGACTTGCAAAAAGGTTTAAACATTATTAAAATTTCTGCTCAAAAAAAATACAGCAAAGAACAAATTGTTTATAAAAAAGTAATTGTTGCTGATGAACTATAAAATAAATCATATATAATTAAATAATTTACTTCAAAAAACTTCATGCTTAATTTTTTGAAGGAAAAATATGACAAAAAAACTTAATCAGGAGGAATCAACAGAAAAAACTGCAAAAAACAAAGCGGCCGATGATGCCATTTCGCAAATTCACCAAAGATTTGGCGAAGGCTCTATTATGAAACTTGGAGAAGCTATTACTATGAATGTCGAAGCCATTGAAACTGGCAGTATTTCTTTAGACATTGCACTTGGCGTTGGTGGGGTTCCACGAGGAAGAATAATTGAGGTTTTTGGACCAGAATCTTCTGGTAAAACTACTTTAGCTCAACACATTGTAGCAGAGGTTCAAAAAAAAGGAGGTACAGCTGCTTTCATCGACGCAGAACACGCGCTTGACCCTGATTACGCAAAAAAAATCGGGATTAATATTAATGAAATGTTCATTTCTCAACCCGACACAGGTGAACAAGCTTTAGAAATAGTTGAAACCCTAGTTCGTTCTAATGCTATGGATATTGTTGTTATAGATTCTGTTGCCGCCTTAACTCCAAAAGCAGAAATTGAAGGTGAAATGGGTGACCGACACATGGGTTTACAAGCTAGATTGATGAGCCAAGCACTACGAAAATTAGCTGCTATAATTGGCAAAACAAAAACTACTGTAATATTTATCAACCAAACTAGGCAAAAAATTGGTGTATTTTTCGGCAATCCAGAAACTACAACTGGTGGGACTGCTTTAAAATTTTATAGCTCTGTTCGTATTGAAGTTCGTCGCGCAGCTCAAATTAAAAAAGCTGAAAAAACTATCGGTAATCGGGTAAAAGTAAAAGTTGTAAAAAATAAAGTAGCAGCTCCATTTCAATCTTGTGAATTTGATATCATGTACAATGAAGGTATTTCTGTTTCTGGTGATATTATTGACATGGGGATTGAATATAAAGTAATTAACAAATCTGGTAATTCATATTCTTATCAAGAAGAAAAACTTGGTGTTGGCCGAGAAACAGCAAAACAATATTTAAAAGAAAATCCTAAAACAATTGAAAAAATTAAAAAGGACATTTGGACTGCTGTTTACGAAAGAAGAAAGGAAGAAGCATAGACCATAATCTTATTTTTAGAAATAAAAATAATTAAAATATTACTTAACAAAAAACTGCTTTTGCAGTTTTTTGTTTTGACTAAAATAACAGTATAAGTTATTATT
This sequence comes from uncultured Gammaproteobacteria bacterium, assembly GCA_964434235.1. Classification (GTDB taxonomy): domain Bacteria; phylum Patescibacteriota; class Patescibacteriia; order UBA11705; family JABHMO01; genus JABMRF01. The sequence continues at coordinate 21,647 of CAYSUN010000013.1, forward strand.
ATACTGTAAAATATATACTTTAACTAACTATAACTAAATTTGCTTGTTCAATATTATGACTTACTTTATTATAATTATTCTTGTTTCTCTTTCTGGCCTATTTTCAGGCTTAAACTTGGGTCTTTTAAGTATAGATAAAAATCAACTCGAAAGAAAAATATCTATTGGCAATAAAGATGCTTCAAGGGTTTATTCTGTTCGAAAAAAAGGAAACCTACTTTTATGCACATTACTGTTGGGTAACGTAGCAGTAAATTCAGCTTTAGCTATATTTCTTGGACATATTGCCAGCGGAGTATTGGCCGGTTTTGTCGCCACTGGTTTAATTGTAATTTTTGGAGAAATAATTCCACAAGCAACTTTTTCAAGATATGCATTGAAATTTGGTGCAAAGACTGCTTGGCTAGTAAAAATATTTATTATTATTCTATATCCTGTGTGTTGGCCGATTTCTTGGATACTTGATAAATTTTTAGGCGATGAAATGCCAAGTATTTATTCTAAAAAAGAATTAATTCAAATAGTCAAAGATCATGGCGGTTCTGAAAATAGTGATGTTGATGGTGACGAAGAAAGAATTATTGAAGGCGCTTTGTCTTTTTCCGATAAAACTGCTGAACAAATCATGACGCCTAGAACTGTCGTTTATGCAATTAATTTAGAATCAAAACTTGATAATAAATTGCTTAATGAAATTAAAGATCAAGGTTTTACTAGAATCCCAGTTTATAAAAAAACTATTGATCACGTTGTAGGTATTTTATTTACAAAAGACTTAATAAACATTCCGACTGAAACTTTTGTCAAAGATGTTTACAAAAAAGAAAAATTTATTACTATTTCTAAAGGAGAAAAACTTGATTCTCTTCTTAATAACTTCATTCAATCAAAAGTTCATTTAGCTTTTGTGAAAAATGAATATCAAGGTTTGGAGGGTGTTGTTTCGCTTGAAGACATTATAGAAGAAATACTTAAAAGAGAAATTGTTGATGAAAGTGATTGGGCAACTGATTTGCAAGAAAAAGCCAGAAAACAAGAATTGTAAAAATAAACTTAAATTTACCAACAAAAAAAACTACCTAATTATATCAGTAGTTTTTTTTATTAAAAAAGCCCCTGCGTTTGGCAGAGGCAAATCGAAAAGAACAACTAAATTCTGCGTCCAAATCGTTGGATCTCAGAAAAAACACTTTTGGCTGTTTGGGCGACCTCTGGTTCATCAACTAGAGCGTCGATAAATCGTGGTACAAAACGATACATATACGGTAAAAAAAACTCTGGTTTATCACTTACGTATTCTTTGATCGCCGAAGATAACATATGAACGATACCGTCAACGAGCAATTTTTGTTCTGCCCTCATCAACAACTTTGGATATAAATGTTGACATACCTGATCGTCGTTGAACACAGAAACCAACCTCTTTAGCATTTCGTCTCGAGCTGGCAAAGTGATAAATCTTTCCGCCATGTTTCAATGCTCCTTTTTTTAGTATAAAATCAACCACTTGAACAAAGCAACTAAATAATAATATCACAATTAAAACACACTGTCAACCGCATTTTCAACAATTCCTTAAACTATAAAAGAAAAAAGCAAGCCCTGTTTCAGAACTTGCCTTGTGTTTATCAACTTTTAAATGAATATCCTGTTTAATAATTATTAAGAAAATCAAGCATATTTTGAAATTTTACACCGTCAATTTTATCTGGAGCCCGTGGAACGATTATTCTCAATACAATTATCAGTTTTTCAATTTCCCTGGACAAAATGTAACCCCGCTCATCAACTTTAAGTTGCGGAATAACTTGCTCGAACAAATATACTGAACGAACTCCATCAAGGTGAGTATTAATTGCCAGAGTCAAACCGAATTTTGTAAGTTTATCCTTCATGAGATACTCCTTAGTTGGATAGTGAACGTACAACAAACACATAAATATATCACACTAACAATTTTCTGTCAAGCCATGTGTGTAATTTTACAATGAAAACCACCAGCTATACAGCTGGTGGTTTCTATCTTTCCGGCTCAAAGCCG